>NZ_NKHQ01000076.1:0-83906 GCF_014467265.1 Xenorhabdus sp. TS4
TTATCCTCTACCCAACAAAACACCCAAATGATAAAATCTTGTTGTGACATAGCCTTTTGTTCCTTTATTTCTCTTTGTTTGTCAACTTAAAGTTATAAAAGAGCGGCTATGTCATTTCAACTCACCATAAAAGTCGAGCATCGCGTTTATTTAGAAAATTACCTAATTGATTCAATTAATGGCGTTTCTCTTTTCCAAACACAGCAATGAGCACAGAGGACAACAACAGCAATGTCCCTGCTGCGATCAATACCGACAGGAATGAGTGATTGAAAGCCTGTTTTGCTGCTTGGATCAGCGACAGTGCGGCCTCTCCCTCCTTTAGCCCTTCTGCGACAATAAGAGCCTCATCAATACTGTTTCGTGCCAATTCTGGGATGCTCATAGCAGCTGGAAGGGTGAATGAGGCAGAATAAACTGCGACCATCAGGCTGCCGAGAACGGCTATCCCAATTAGGCTTCCCAACTCATAGGCGACTTCTTCGATAGAGGCGGCGGTGCCTGCGTTGTTTTCTGGTGCATTCAGCATGATGGATGTGGAAGCGGCGGTCATTGCCGCACCAATACCAAATCCAATTATGCAAAATGCAGTGATTTGCACGAAAAGCCTGGATTGCAGGCCAGCGAGATAAACAAAGATCCCCAGTCCGGCAAAGGCGAGCGAGAGCCACATGATCCGCTCAGAGCCAAATTTTGGTATCGCAATCCCAGCCAGGGGGCCGGCAATAAAAGAGGCAATCGGAATGGGCAGAATAAATAATCCCGCCAGCAAGGGAGATAGGCCCATGGCGAGTTGGAAGCGTTGGCTAACAGCAAGTTCCATACCGACCAGTGCTGCAGTGGAAACGAAAGCAGCGGCAACTCCCGCGGTGAAAGTACGATTGCGGAAAAGCTTGAAATCGATCATGGGGGTTGATGAACTTAACTGGCGACGAATGAATATGGCCGTAAAAATAATGCCTACAATGCCCACTGTCGCGGCAGTTACTAATGAAGGTACTGGTTTGCTTAACTCCTTGATCGCATAGGTGATACTTACCAGGCCAATCATGATTTGCACAGAAGCAATAAGGTCAAAGGAATGGTCTGGATTGTTTGGGCTTTTAGAAATAACGACCAGTGCAAAGCCAAATGCAATGAGGGCAATCGGGATGTTGATCAGGAAAACCGAACCCCACCAGTAATATTCGAGCAGGAATCCGCCGATAACCGGACCAAGTGCGGCCCCGCCTGAAGCTATGGCAGACCAGATGCCAATGGCAAGTGCCCTTTCGTTTGGATCTTCAAACTCTTGCCGGACTATCGCGAGTGTCGCAGGCATCATCATTGCCGCGCCAAAAGCAAGCACCACACGTGCAGCAATCAGGGTGGCAGGATTGGGGGAAAATGCAGCCATCAGCGATGCAACACCGAAAATGGCTAACCCGTTAGTAAACAGTTTCTTTGCACCAAAACGGTCACTCAACGCCCCCATAGCGGGAAGTAACCCTGCAATGGTCAACGTATAGGCATTCATGATCCACAATTTCTCTGAAGCAGAAGCATGTAAATCATGTGTCAACCGTGGCAAAGCGGTGTATAGCACGGTCATATCAATAACAACTAAGAAAAGTGCACTGGAAATAATAGCAAGTACAAGCCAGCGGATATTCGATTTCATAAGCAAATTCACCAATGCGGTTCGGCAACTTTGCCGAACCTTGACTAAATTGTTGGCGATCATTATAAATACATACGTATTTAATGAAAAGGGATTCGCATGGGACGACGTAAAACAATTGACCGGGAAGCTCTGCTGGATGCAGCGGAACATATTGTCACAACACATGGTGCTGCGGCTCTCACGATTGATGCGCTGGCGAAGGCGGTTGGCATTACCAAGGGGGGAGTGCAATACAGTTTTAGCACAAAAGATGGCCTTATTGATGCGATGTTTGAGCGTTGGGAGGCGAGTTATGATAAACAGTTTCATGAAATTGCCGGGAATGATCCCCACCCTCTAACAGCCGTGCGTGCGCATATTGAAGCAACCAAGCGATCTGATGAAGCATCGACCGCAAAGGCGGCTGGTTTGATGGCTACTTTATTACAAACACCAGAACATCTCGAATCAACCCGTATCTGGTATCGACAACGCATAGCAGGCTTGGACACAACGACGGAAGAAGGTCGGCAGGCGCGTTTGGCATTTTTAGCGACAGAGGGGGCATTCGTTCTGCGTTTCTTCGGTTTAATGGATATGACAGAAGATGAGTGGGGAAATATCTTTAACGACATTCTTGCTGCTATGTCACCCTGAATTTTTTTTGCAAGACCAATAACGGACTAATCGAATAAAATATCGTCACAAAATGAATTCCCTCAAGAATCATAATGTTATTTAACCTATTGATTACACGTGTCGCAAACGTTTTCTTTTTTTGCTGTTTCAGGGTAACGATTTATATGGGTTTCCTGTAGGATAGGTCGAAAACTTCGCTTTTTTTGGGAAACAATATTACATGAGCACAATAAATTCTGGCTCTGCTCATCGTCAGGGCTTGCTTCAGCGCGTGTTTAAATTAGGGGAACATGGCACAACAGTTCGTACTGAAATAATTGCCGGGCTGACAACTTTTCTAACGATGGTTTATATCGTCTTTGTTAACCCGCAAATTCTGGCGGTTGCAGGCATGGATATTAAAGCGGTATTTGTCACGACCTGTTTAATCACCGCAGTTGGCAGCATTATGATGGGATTGATGGCGAATCTGCCTGTTGCTGTTGCACCTGCGATGGGACTGAATGCGTTTTTTGCCTTTGTTGTGGTCGGTGCGATGGGGCTTTCATGGCAGGTGGCGATGGGGGCCATTTTCTGGGGTGCAGTGGGGTTGTTTATATTGACTCTCTTTCGTATCCGTTACTGGATGATCGCTAATATTCCATTGAGCCTGCGTGTGGGTATTACCAGTGGTATCGGTCTTTTCATTACCATGATGGGGCTGAAAAATGCGGGTATTATCGTGCCTAATCCCGACACGATTGTCTCAATCGGTAACTTTGCTTCCCATAACGTTTTGTTGGGAACATTGGGCTTTTTCATTATTGCCATTTTAGCGGCACGTAATTTCCATGCTGCGGTGTTGGTTTCGATTATTGTGACAACCGGCATTGGGTTGATGATGGGATATGTGGAATATCACGGTATTTTTGATCTGCCGCCTAATGTGATGAGCGTGGTGGGTAACGTTGATATAAAAGGCGCATTGGATGTCGCTTTGGCTGGCGTTATTTTCTCATTTATGCTGGTGAACTTATTTGATTCTTCCGGCACATTGATTGGTGTGACGGATAAAGCGGGTATTGCTGACAGTAATGGCAAATTCCCACGTATGAAACAAGCCTTATACGTGGACAGTATCAGTTCGGTGGCGGGTTCTTACATTGGAACGTCTTCGGTTACCGCTTATATTGAAAGTTCTTCGGGCGTTTCTGTTGGTGGCCGGACGGGTTTGACGGCGATTGTCGTGGGTATTTTATTCCTGCTGGTCATGTTTATCTCTCCACTGGCAAGCATGGTGCCTGCCTATGCCACAGCGGGAGCCTTGATTTATGTGGGCGTCTTGATGACTTCCAGCCTGACAAGGGTGAAATGGAACGATCTGACTGAATCCGTCCCTGCTTTTATTACCGCAGTGATGATGCCATTTAGCTTCTCCATTACCGAAGGCATTGCACTGGGTTTTATCGCCTACTGTGCCATGAAATTGGGCACGGGCAAATGGCGTGAAGTTGGCCCATGTGTTTTTGTCGTGACACTATTGTTTGTATTGAAAATGGTGTTTGTGGATGCCTACTGATCACGACCGAAACAGTGGTTAAGAGAAAGCCTGACAGCAATTTATGTCAGGTTTGCAACTTATCATTGAATATTTTTAGGTGCGACAAAGCCAATGCAAACAGTATCTAACTCAGCATTTGGTTGGGCTTGGAAGGAGAACTCTTCTTTGTGACTGAGCACCAATGATGGCCATTCTGCAAGCGTATGTTGAAAATCTTCCTCTGCACAACTCTTTCCTCGCTCTCCCACTAGCAAGGCACCATATTTCACAATATTGTCCTGTTTGATATGGCGGTTATAGATATTCGGTGGCGCACCATTATCTAATTCCCAGGGTTGTATCGTTTCTGGGTGATAGTGGCTATAAAATGTCAGCCATTGATGCAGATATTCGCCACCAACATAACGTAATGGTGTTGGATACAGTTCGTTCCAACGTTGATCAAGTTGGCTGGCAAAGGTTTTTATACCAACAAATTTTTGCCCCGCATCACGGACATTTGCCATCATTACACCGACATAACCAATCAACACGAATACCCCAAACACGGTCAATGCTCGTAATGTGCCTCGCAGGGGTTTGTTGGGAAAGACCGTTATCGATCCCACCAACAGTGCTGGCGAAACGACCATAAAAGGTTGTACCCATTCGGTCATACGTCCACCCTGATTGAAGGAGAACCAGCCGTAAATAATCAGCAGAGGCAGCAGTATCACGATATTAGCCAGCGCATTGGATTGCTGCCTGGGCCAGCCAATCCGGCCACTCAGCAGATAAATAATGACACTGAGGATAATTAACGGGTAGAACACGGAAAATAGGGCGCGTGTAGTATGTAAGTTGAATCCTTTCTGAATTTGGGAACCTACCCACTTAAATGCGACAAAGTCGTTATGCACCAGCCACCAAACATTCGGCAGTATCAGCGCGAACCAGATGACAATGGCGAGATAAAACAGTGGCTCCCGATAGTTGCGGCGTATTTTAGGCACAAACAGGGAGAGCAAAAAGACCGAGCCGACGATAGCAAGCGAAGAGTACTTTGCCATTGTTGCCAGCCCTGTGGTAAGGGCGAATGCCAGCCACCATTTGGGGTGATCGTCAATGGCACGCAGAAAAAACAGCAATGCCCAAGGCCAGAGCATAACTAAAAGGTAATTATCATTATAAGGAATGATATCAAAATTGATGACACCGGATAGGTTCAAAGTCAGCATAGCAAGCCATGCGAGTACAACTTTGCCCGTCAACCGGAAAGCCAGTTGCCAAACCCCAAGCATACCGATGGCAATAGCAACAAAGTGGGTGAAATACCAATAAAAATTGAGAGAAATGTCACTGATAGAGATAGCGGGTAGCATGATGGCTCCCACTAGCCATGGGTTTTTGGGCGAACCCCATTCCCCATTAATGCCCCAGTTTAAAGCTTCTACGGCATCATAAGGAACGGTGGGATCGAGAGAGTAACTTGCTATTATCCACAAAACGGCATAACCAGTGACCCAAAGATACAATGGTATGCGATAAGAAGGAGTATCAAAAAAACGCATGGTAGTCTGATGATCATATTATTTGAGTTAAATCTATCTAGAATACTAGACGAAATTTAAACTATAGGTGAATGACATTGGATGTTAAAGGGAGTTTCTGTTAGATTCCGCCGAAAATATCTTGATAAAAATGAGTTGAGTCACAAGCTATGAGCCCGTTAAAGAAAAAATCACCAGCGAAGTTTTCCGCTGGTCAGCAAAAGCAAAAAAGAAAAAGTCGTGCAGAGCTGGATGCAGAAGGACGCGAGCGTAAGCGCCAGAAGAAACGTCGTGGTAATGGTAATCCGACCGGTAGCCGTCAGAGCGATAATGGCAGCAATAAAAAGCGTTCAGTAGTCAAACAGGAAAAAGATCCACGTATCGGTAGTAAAGTTCCGGTTCCTCTGTTCGTTGATGGGAAAGTCGCAGGTGAAAAAGCACCAACGGTGAAACCAACGACTAAGCCGGCTATAGAGCAACAGAAACCTCGCCTGTCCCCACAGGAAGAGCTGGAAATGCTGGAACATGATGAGCGATTGGATGACTTGCTGGCACGTCTTGAGCAAGGTGAAAAACTGTCCCAGGAAGACAATGCTTATGTCGACAATACGCTCGATCGCATTGATACCCTGATGGAAGAGTTGGGCATCGAGCTGGAAGAAGAGGACAGTGAAGAAGAACCACAGGAAGATATCATGCAATTACTGAAGGGTAAGTAACACCTTCAAGCAATGAATTGTGATCGTAAAAGGCGGGTTCATACTGATAACCATGATATTAATAACCACAGTATTAGTATGTTATTTATTGTGGTTATTGGGTAAACTATGGCAGCTATCGCGACGTAAGTGTCGGTTGCGCACGATCATCATGGCACGGCATTTCAGTTCCACGAAAATGTTGCGTTTTGATGGGCGAAAACAGCGGAAGGAATAAGCATGTCAGAGCAAGCCATTGTTTGGGATCTGCCTTTGATCCAAAAATACAACTATTCAGGGCCTCGTTATACGTCGTATCCAACAGCATTGGAGTTTAATCAACAGTACGATGCGACTGCTTTTGCACAGGCCGCTGCCCGTTATCCTGGGCGCCCGCTTTCCCTCTATATTCATATCCCGTTCTGCCATAAGCTTTGTTATTTCTGTGGTTGCAATAAGCTGGTTACGCGCCAAAAGCACAAGGCGGATGAATATCTGAATGTGTTGGAAAAAGAGATTGCTGCCCGTGCCAAATTATTTTCCCAGCGGAAAATTAGCCAGATGCACTGGGGCGGAGGCACGCCAACCTATCTGGATAAAACACAGATCAGCCGATTGATGTCGATGCTGCGCAACCATTTCCATTTTCTGCCCGATGCTGAGCTTTCCATTGAAATTGATCCGCGTGAAATTGAGCTTGATGTCATTGATCATTTGCATCACGAAGGCTTTAACCGCCTGAGTATGGGCGTGCAGGATTTTAATAAAGATGTGCAGCGCTTGGTTAATCGAGAGCAAGATGAAGCATTTATTTTCGAACTGATCAAACGTGCTCGTGAAACAGGCTTTACATCCACCAGCATTGATTTGATTTATGGTCTGCCGAAACAGACACCTGAAAGTTTTGCTTTTACATTGCAGCGGGTATTGGCATTGTCTCCTGATCGTTTAAGTGTATTTAACTATGCTCACTTACCGGATTTATTTGCGGCACAGCGCAAGATTAAGGAACAGGATTTACCAACTGCAACACAGAAGCTAAATATTTTGCACGAAACGATTGTGACCCTGACAGGTGATGGCTATCAGTTTATTGGTATGGATCACTTTGCTCGCCCTGATGATGAATTGGCAATTGCCCAACGCCAAGGCATCTTACACCGAAATTTTCAGGGATATACCACGCAGGGGGAATGCGATTTACTTGGTATGGGCGTTTCTGCGATCAGTATGCTGGGAGATAGCTATGCCCAGAACCAGAAAGACCTGAAAACCTACTACGCTGCGGTGGCAGCACAAGGCCATGCTTTGTGGCGTGGTTTAGCGTTGACACAGGATGATTGCATTCGTCGTGATGTGATTAAGGCGTTAATCTGTAACTTTCGGCTGAATTTTGCGGATATTGAGCGGCATTATGGGCTGAATTTCGCGGGTTACTTTGCCGAAGATCTGCAATTATTGGCACCATTGGCAGAAGATGGGTTGGTTGAAGTAACCGAATCGCAGATTCAAGTATCCCCGAAAGGCCGCTTGTTGATACGTAATGTTTGTATGTGTTTTGATAGTTATCTACGTAATCAGATGCGACAGCGGCAATTTTCGCGGGTGATATAAATATCAGTGAGAATAGGGTTGAGTGTGTTGCTGGTTTGTACTAAATACGAACAGTATCCAGCGTGAGCTGCAACTATGAGAATTGGTCTCTCAACGGGGTTAACCTTTAACCTGACGGTCACTTGGGATAGCAAAGCAACATGTATCACAACCCCAGTTCCTTCAATTTCCGCGTTATTGTATTTCTTCCCCAGCCCAGCAGGCGAGCGGCTTCTTGTTTATGTCCATTTGTATATTCCAGTGCGCAATTAAGCAGAGTGCGTTCCAGCAATGGCAGAGCATCGGCAAGGAGATCGGTTTTTCCCTCTTTTAAGGCATGTTGCGCCCATTCAGCCAGCAGTTGTGGCCAATCCTCCGATGGTGATGTAGAGCGTGTAACAGAGGCGTTCCCTGCCTGCCCTGCGAGTTGGTTGCCAATCAGGTCAGCGGGTAGATCCTGTACCAGCACCTCCTTGCTTGCCGCCATCACGGTCAGCCAGCGGCAAACATTTTCCAACTGGCGGACATTGCCTGACCACGGCAGGCGCATCAAGGCAAGTTCAGTATCAGGATGCAGCACTTTGGCTTCAACACCTAGTTCTTTGGCGGTTTGTTGCAGGAAATGGTGTGCCAGACGAGGAATGTCTTCCACTCTGTCCCGCAAAGGGGGTAACTGAACACGAATCACATTCAGGCGATGGTAGAGGTCTTCCCTGAATTTACCTTCTGCAACACGTTGCTCAAGGTTCTGGTGAGTGGCGGCGATAATACGGACATTAACTTTCACGGGTGCATAGCCCCCGACTCGATAGAATTGTCCTTCGGCCAGCACTCGCAGTAGGCGAGTTTGGATATCCAGCGGCATATCACCAATTTCATCCAAAAACAGTGAGCCACCATTGGCTTGCTCAAAACGACCGTGACGTACTTGATTTGCACCTGTGAACGCGCCTTTTTCGTGACCAAAGAGTTCAGATTCAATCAGGTCTTTCGGGATTGCCGCCATATTCAGGGCAATAAATGGTGCAGAAGCGCGTGGACTATGACGGTGAAGGGCATGGGCAACCAGCTCTTTTCCTGTGCCGGATTCACCATTGATTAACACACTGATGGAGGAACGGGAAAGGCGGCCGATAATCCGGTATACCTCCTGCATGGCAGGGGCTTCTCCGATCATATCTGAAACTGATACCGGCAACTGCGGACTCGAAGCTGATTGATGTTGTTCCCGATAATGACTTAGTGCCCGTTCAACCAATGCAACAGTTTCATCAATATCAAAAGGTTTTGGCAGATAATCAAATGCACCGTGTTGATAGGCACTGACAGCGGCATCCAGATCAGAATGGGCAGTCATAATGATGACCGGAAGCTGTGGATGGCTCTGCTTTATCTGGTTGAGTAAACTAAGTCCGTCTAATCCTGGCATACGGATATCCGACAGAATAACCTCTGGATTACTTTGTCCTAGCGCGGTTAATACGGCATCGGCATTTTCAAAACTGATACACTCCATGCCAGCGCCACTCAGCGCCCGTTCAAGTACCCAGCGGATAGAACTATCATCATCAACGATCCAAACTTTCCCTCGTTGCATTGTCACCCCCTACTTAACGGTTATTTCTTGATCGGCAGGTAAATGGAGAATTCCGTATGTCCTGGCCAACTGGTAAATTCAATTTTGCCAGCATGTTGGTCGATAAGATTACGTGCTATGGATAAGCCAAGTCCAGTTCCTCCTGCATACCCGCTGACCATCGGGTAAAAAAGCGTATCCTGAATATTGGGAGGAATACCTGGCCCATTATCTTCAATATCAATTCGGGCTGCCAATCGGTAACGTTCACCCTGTAAGGTAATCTGGAATGCTGTTCGTGTTCTCAGGGTGATAATCCCTCCCTTCTCACCCAGTGCTTGTAGGGCATTGCGGGTGATATTCAGTAATACCTGCTCAACTTGGTCAGGATAATGTGCCAGCTCAGGCAAGCTCGGATCATAATCTTTAATCAGCGTGACATTGGCAGGCATTTCCAGTGAGACCAGTTGATAGACCCGTTCGACTACATGGTGAATGCTTTGGCGGGTTTGGGAGCCTGGATGCTGTGGCCCCAATAATCGATCAACGAGGTTGCGTAGCCTGTCTGCCTGCTCAATGATCACTTGGGTATATTCCCTCAAGGCCGGATCTGGCAGTGCTTTGGCAAGCAACTGTGCGGCTCCCCGCAATCCGCCAAGAGGGTTCTTGATTTCATGTGCCAGCCCCCGAACCAGTTCCCGCGCAGCCGCCTGCTGTGCTTGTTGGATCTGCTCTTGGCTTAACCGGCGTTGACTGTCCATAGATGCCAGTTCCAGCAGGATAAACTGTTCGGAAATTGGTTGGGCACTGAGCGACATCACATGAGAGTGATTATTGATCACTAATATGACTTCGTTATCGGTAAAGCCATGACCGTTGATCAAACTGGAACGCATCAATTCTGTATCCAGTGAAATATAGCTAAACAGGATGGGAAGAGGCGTGCCGAATAATTTACGGGAACTTTGTGCCAGAAGTTGCATAGCAGAATGATTGGCGTAGCGAATAACCAAATCATTATCCAGTACCAGGACGCTGTTTATCTGTGAGTCGAGAATCTGTTCTGCTTTGGGCAAACTAACCATTGTCATTCAGTTCCTGCACTTTTTTGGTGCATTGTAGCTTATTCAAGCATAGTTTGATAAATCCTTCCGCTCAGCATATATCCTCATGGGTAATACAATTGTGTATATATGAGGAAAAAAGCCCATCCAAGGATGGGCCAAAAGTTTCACGGCAACAAAAAAACAAGAGTAATGCCATCACGTTATGGGGCATTACCTGATAAGGCACTACACACTGTAATACAGTTCAAACTCCAGGGGATGTGGTGTCATGCGGACACGTTCAATTTCCCCATTCAATAAATTGATATAAGCATCAATCGTGTCGTCAGTGAAAACACCACCGCGTGTCAGGAATTCGCGGTCTGCATCCAATGCGGCCAGCGCTTCTTCCAAAGAAGAGGCCACAGTTGGGATCTCTTGGGCTTCTTCTGCGGGCAGGTCATATAAGTTTTTATCCATTGCATCACCTGGATGGATTTTGTTGATGATGCCATCCAAACCTGCCATCAACAGCGCAGAGAAGGCCAGATAAGGGTTCGCTGCGGGATCAGGGTAGCGCACTTCAATACGGCGAGCTTTGGCGCTGGCGACCACAGGAATACGGATAGAAGCAGAGCGGTTACGAGCAGAATACGCCAGCATAACCGGGGCTTCAAAACCAGGTACCAGACGTTTGTACGAGTTAGTGGTTGGGTTGGTAAAGGCATTTAGCGCACGGGCGTGTTTGATGACGCCGCCGATATAGTAAAGCGCCATTTCGGACAGGCCGCCGTACTTGTCACCCGCAAACAGGTTAGTGCCATTTTTGGACAGTGACATGTGACAGTGCATACCTGAACCATTATCGCCCACCAACGGTTTTGGCATAAATGTGGCGGTCTTACCAAATTTATGGGCAACGTTATGAACCACATATTTATAAATCTGGGTTTCATCCGCTTTTTTGGTCATGGTATTAAAGCGGGTGGCAATTTCGTTTTGTCCGGCAGTTGCGACCTCATGGTGGTGGGCTTCAACTACCAAACCCATTTTTTCCATTGTTAAGCACATGGCTGAACGCAGGTCTTGGGAAGAGTCCACAGGAGGAACAGGAAAATACCCTCCTTTAATGCCAGGACGATGGCCTTTGTTACCGCCTTCATAACGTGTGCCGCTGTTCCATGCAGCTTCCGTATCATCAATATGGTAGTAAGAGCCAGAGATGGAGCTGCCGAAACGGATATCATCGAACAAGAAGAATTCGGGTTCTGGCCCAAATAAAACGGTATCAGCAATATCGCTTGCCCGCAGGAAATCTTCGGCGCGTTTCGCAATGGAGCGAGGATCGCGGCTATAGCCTTGCATGGTGCCAGGTTCGAGGATATCACAACGCAGGATCAGGGTGGCATCATTAAAGAAGGGATCAAGCATCGCGGTGCTCGGATCTGGCATTAGCACCATGTCGGATTCATTGATACCTTTCCAGCCACCGATAGATGAACCGTCAAACATTTTGCCATCTTCAAAGAAGTCTTCATCAACTTGGTGGGCAGGAATAGTGATATGTTGTTCTTTACCTTTAGTGTCGGTAAAACGTAAGTCAATAAACTTCACCTGATGTTCTTCAATCATGGACAAAACATGTTCAGCGGACATACTGGCTCTCCTGGTTACGTCGGCCTGATAAAACAGGGCAAGAAATAAACTGTTTTATCTTAAAAGTTAAGGACAATTGTGGATCTCTGTGTGATCAATTTTATGAAACCACTATTGCCAGGAATAAATGCGAAAAGTGTGCCAATATTTAAAAAATATTTAATATCAATATGATAAAAATATATGGCGGGGGGGAGAGAAAAAAGTGAATAAGATAAGTGTGTGGTTTTAGGCGTTTTGCACCAAAGTGGTGAATAATGGCAGCGTGATTGCATTATTATAGTGCGACTGGCCGACTGAAATTTCGTGAACTTGCTCGTTACGTCATCAATTGATATGTTAATACTATATCAATTGACTATTTGGCTCTCCCCAACGTAAACGTAGTTGTCCCGCGTGACTTGAACTACATAATCAATCCAGCTCACCCCCTGTTCTAGCAGGTCACTGGTGACGCTACTGAGCTTGATTTCCAGCCAGATGGATGCCTCTTTATACCTCAATAGGTATAGATTCCAACGATGTTTCTAAATAAAGAGAAAACCACCAATACTGTACAACTTTTAATACCAGTGCAACCATCCAAAGTGTATAATGCTGCACTTTTGTTCGGCGGCGGCCAAGTAAAACAGAATTCTTTTTGTGTACTCAATCTGAGTACATAAATGATTTTAGCATTATTGGAATTTTTAAATGTCAAATGAAATCAGTAAATTAAGAAATATAGCAATTATTGCTCACGTCGACCATGGCAAAACCACGCTGGTTGATAAACTCCTGCAGCAGTCCGGTACCTTTGGGGAGCGTGCTGCAACAACTGAGCGTGTGATGGATTCCAATGATCTGGAAAAAGAACGTGGTATTACCATCCTTGCAAAGAACACTGCCATCAGATGGAATGACTATCGTATCAATATCGTAGACACCCCAGGCCACGCCGACTTTGGTGGCGAGGTTGAGCGTGTAATGTCAATGGTAGACAGTGTCCTGTTGCTGGTTGATGCGATGGATGGCCCAATGCCACAGACTCGCTTTGTAACCCAGAAAGCGTTTGCTCACGGCCTGAAGCCTATTGTGGTGATCAACAAGGTTGACCGTCCTGGTGCTCGCCCTGACTGGGTGGTGGATCAGGTGTTTGATTTGTTTGTGAATCTCGGTGCAACCGATGAACAGTTGGATTTCCCAATCATTTATGCTTCTGCGTTGATGGGGGTTGCTGGTAACGAGCATACCGATATGGCTGAAGACATGACTCCGCTGTATCAGGCAATCGTTGATCATGTTGAGCCACCTAAGGTTGACCTTGATGGCCCATTCCAGATGCAAATTTCGCAGTTGGATTACAACAACTATGTTGGGGTTATCGGTATCGGTCGCATTAAGCGTGGTATGGTAAAAACAAACCAAAATATCACTATCATCGACAGCGAAGGTAAAACTCGCAACGGTAAAGTCGGCAAGGTCTTTAGCCATCTGGGATTGGAGCGTATTGAGTCTGATAAGGCGGAAGCTGGTGATATCATCGCCATTACCGGCCTGGGTGATCTGAACATTTCCGATACCCTGTGTGAAGTCAATGCGGTTGAAGCGTTGCCAGCACTGGCAGTTGATGAACCTACCGTAAGCATGTACTTCTGTGTTAATACTTCACCGTTCTGTGGTCGTGAAGGTAAGTACGTGACTTCTCGCCAGATCCTTGATCGTCTGAAAAAAGAGCTGGTTCATAACGTAGCACTGCGTGTTGAAGAAACTGAAGATCCAGACGCCTTCCGTGTATCAGGCCGTGGTGAACTGCACCTGTCCGTTCTGATCGAGAACATGCGTCGTGAAGGTTTCGAGTTAGCGGTTTCCCGTCCAAAAGTTATTTTCCGTGAAATTGATGGCCGTAAGCAGGAGCCTTTCGAGCAGGTAACTCTGGATATCGAAGAACAGCATCAAGGCGATGTAATGCAGGCATTGGGTGAGCGTAAAGGTGAAATGCGTGACATGCTGCCAGATGGCAAAGGTCGCGTTCGTCTTGATTACGTCATTCCAAGCCGTGGCCTGATCGGCTTCCGTACTGAATTCATGACCATGACTTCGGGTACTGGTTTGTTGTATGCCACATTCAGCCACTATGATGACATCCGCCCAGGTGAGATTGGCCGTCGCCAAAATGGTGTGCTGATTTCCAACGGACAAGGCAAGGCAGTTGCTTACGCGCTGTATGGTTTGCAGGAGCGTGGTAAATTGTTCCTGGGTCATGGTACTGAAGTGTATGAAGGCCAGATTATTGGTATTCACTCACGTTCAAATGACCTGACTGTTAACTGTCTGACCGGTAAGAAACTGACTAACGTGCGTGCATCAGGTACGGATGAAGCAACAACACTGTCTCCACATATTAAGAAAACATTGGAGCAGGCGTTGGAGTTTATTGACGACGACGAGTTGGTTGAAGTAACTCCAGTGTCAATTCGCTTGCGTAAGCGTCATTTGACCGAAAACGATCGCCGTCGTGCAAATCGTAGCAAAGAAGTTTAATTTCTGGATTATGCGTTGCATATGACAGTTTGAACATCAACGGCTTAGGGCGCTTCGGTGCCCTGAGTTCTTTTATGATATCCCCTTCCAACCATTTTGTTATCTATTCCTACTGATCGGTCGGTAGCCAGTCAAGAGCTTCAACGACGATTTATAAGACGCTTCATAAGAAGAACAATTTATTTGTTTTTTTATCTCTTCATTCTTTTTTCTTAATAAAAGTATGATAAAAGTACTAAACAATAAGCGTCAGTCAGGAGGGATTATGTTGTATATTTTCGATCTGGGTAACGTGATTATTGATATTGATTTTAAAAGAGTACTGGCTGTTTGGAGTAATCTGAGTGGGACACCACTGGCAACATTGACCCCAAAATTTTCTCAGGGAGAGACTATTGAAAAACATGAGTGTGGACAAATTAGTGACACTGAATTTGCAGAAATGATGTGTGATGAAATGGAGGTCTCACTCAGTTTTGAACAATTTGCGGAAGGCTGGAATACAATCTTTATCGGTGTCAGGCAGGAAGTCATTGAGTTAATGAATAAATTGCGTGCTCAAGGGCATCGTGTGGTTGTGCTGTCAAATACAAATCGTCTGCATATTGATTACTGCTCAGTGCATTATCCTGAGATTGCAGTATCAGCGGATTTCCTTTACCTATCCCACGAATTGAGGATGCGTAAACCCAATCTTGATATTTTTAACTATGTGCTTGCAGTGGAAGGCGTGACAGCAGATCAAGCCATATTCTTTGATGATCTTTTAGAAAACGTCGAAGCAGCAAAAAAATCAGGCATCAATGCAATTCATGTGGCTGACAGGAGTGTAATCCCTGATTATTTTCAGTCACATGATTTCTCGCTTCCCTCAAAAAATTAACATCGTTTGCTTATTGCAACGGAATAACAGGCAAGAGAAATGATCGCATTAATTCAGCGTGTAACACAGGCAAAGGTTGTTGTTGAAGGTGAGACGATTGGAGAAATTGGACAAGGGTTGCTGGTGTTGCTGGGGGTTGAAAAAGACGATACCCCACAGAAAGCGCAACGTTTATGCGACAAGGTAATGGGATATCGGGTATTCAGCGATGAGCAGGGAAAAATGAACCTTAATGTTCAGCAGGCTGGCGGTAGTTTGTTGGTGGTATCGCAATTTACATTAGTCGCGGACACACAGAAAGGCTTAAGACCCAGCTTTTCTGGCGGTGCTGAGCCACAAAAAGCAGAAGAGCTTTATCGCGATTTTGTTGAACAGTGCCGTGTAACTGGTGTAAAAACAGAAAAGGGGAAATTTGCGGCAGACATGAAAGTCAGTTTGACAAATGACGGGCCGGTAACTTTCTGGTTGCAAGTATGATGTGTTTCAAGAAAGGGGTTGTTTCTATGTACCATCTGAGAGTACCTCAAACAGAACAAGAGTTGGAAATTTATTACCAATTTCGTTGGGAGATGTTGCGTAAACCGCTTCATCAGCCCGTCGGATCAGAGAAAGATGGTTACGATTCGATGGCTCATCACCAAATGGTGGTGGATGAACAGGGTAATCCGCTGGCTGTTGGGCGTTTATATATAAACGCGGATAATGAAGGCGCTATTCGTTTTCTGGCTGTTCATCCCCATGTGCAACGAAAAGGTTTGGGGACACTGATTGCGATGGCATTGGAATCGGTAGCCAGACAGGAAGGTGTGAAACGAATTGTTTGCGGCGCACGGGAAGATGCGGTTGATTTCTTCGACAAGTTGGGTTTTCAAAACCGTGGTTTGATCAATGGTGCTAAGGCGTCACCGATTAACCACTTCCTCATGATAAAACCGATAATAAGCCTTGATGATATCTTGCACCGTCCTGATTGGTGTGCAGAGTTGCAGCAGGCATGGCATAAGCAAATCCCTTTGAGTGAAAAGATGGGGCTGAGGATCACCCAATATACCGGGCAACATTTCATCACAACGATGCCCGAAGCCGGAAACCAGAATCCACATCATACTATTTTCGCCGGTAGCTTATTTTCTCAGGCCACCTTAACGGCATGGGGATTGATTTGGTTGTTGCTACAGGAGCGCCAGTTAGGGGGAGATATCGTTTTGGTGGATGCCAATATTCGTTATCGGCAACCGATTACAGGGCGCCCCTGTGCAACTGCCGATTTCAATAATATGAGCGGAGACCTTGCCCGTCTTGCCCGCGGCAATAAAGCCCGCGTAACGGTGGAAGTGCAGGTTAGCGGTGAACATGGCGTAGGTAGTGTGTTCACCGGTACTTATATCGTCCTGCCTCCCGAACGTCTTACTAAAGCTTGATTTTTGCGCAGGTTTGGCTCTCCGTAGAATGGCCTGTTGTTGAGTTCCCAGCTTCAGGGTTATCTACGGAAGAGGGGACTGTTAGGGTACAGCGGTTCGTTGAGATCAAACCTTGCTCAACAGATTGTGACTCTTTGTCCGATGATTTATCTTCAGCAACTAATGTCCCGGTTATTGTTCCCTTCACATCGTCAGCGGAGAGATCTCCCGTGATAGCGAGTGAGAAATTTCCTTCTCCCTGAATCTTAAGCGGTATCCAACCCCATTGTGGCAAGATGTTCAAATCCGCATTCATACCTTTGAAATTGAGGTTAAAAGGCGTATGAGCAGTTTGTTGTTCCGCCGAGCCAGTAACTTGCAGCAGTCCTTCATGTGTAAAGCCATTCAATTTATCAATGATGACTTTGCCGTCGGTGGCGTGTAGTTGCAGATAAGGACGGGTTATTTCGATTTTGTTAAATGTTCCCGCAGCCGCTTGCAGCGATGCCTGACCATTCCACAATCCCCACTTGCCATTTTTCAAGATATCCATATTGTCAATATGGGCTGAAAGAGTGGTGAGCTGGAACGGGAAATTGGGATTGGTATCAATCAGCAGCGTATTATTGATAGTAATATCATTGAGTTTTACTCCTGAAATCCATTCTGGCGCAGGCTGTTTGAAATAGTTGAGCCATGTTGGTGGCAGAGCATAAAGCAGCCCTGTTACAGAGCTCTCTTTGAGGGTAAGGAGCCGACTTTTGCGATCCCATTGAGACTGGATATTGAACAACCCTTTTTGATAGTGGGTTGTCAGGTTTGCGATGGTAAAGGTATCACCAGAAAAGCGGAATTTTCCAAGCGTGTCGCTGAACTGTGCATTATCCAACGTCATGTTCATCGCATTAAAATCAATCAACCCATCTTCGGCGCTCCAACTGCCGTTGACTAAGCCTAAATTTTTGATGGCGCTATCCAGATAATCAACAGACCAATTTTGCCCTTGCAGTTTGGCATTAGTGATATTGAGATTTTTGATATACATAGCCGGCAGATGGCTGATTTTTTCTTTCAACTCACCCAGTGTCATTGGTGTTTGCCAGCGAATGTCACTGAGCAGGATATTGTTCCAGCGCCAACTGCCGTCCGGCAATTGCTGACCATCGCCAGAAATGGCGCCTCGCAGAAATGTTGCGCCAAAAGAGTCGATAGTCAGGGCTTTATTCTGGTAACTACCTTGTACAACGGCGTTTTTAACAGATATGTCATTTAAACGGATCGTACTGGCACTGAATTGATATTTTCCATTACCAAATGGGTTGCCCACAGCAGGAACCCAAGGTGTAATTCCGCCTGTGATATTCTCCCCCTGGATACGCGTGTTGGGACTCTCTAGCTGAATATTCATCTGGTTTAGTTGCAGGATATCCGCTTGTAAAAGAGGAGGAAGCTGATTTCCAGAGAGTATCAATGTCCCTTGTTGCAATGTCAGACGACGGAGATTTTGGGGGGACAGTAAATGCTGCCATTTGAAATCGAGATTAATGGTATCGGCATTGAGTGAGAAAGGACTTTGTTTGTCACTAATGTCAATGTAGTTAAGTGATATGGTAGCAGGCTGCTGCCAGCTATGGCTGATGTGTTCAATACTGACTTGATAATGTCCTTGTCTGCTGAGCCATTGGCTTAACTGTTTGGCTCCCCAATGCGTCTGGGCAACAACATAAATAACTATGATTGCCAAAATTAGCACTAATAGAAGAGTGACAAAAAATTTCCCTAACCACCTCATATTTCACCTCAACAGTGTGACCTTCCAATAGAAGTCCTTTTATGCCGTAAAATAGAGCAGCACTCAATAGAGGATTTAGCTAAAAAAGAAAACTCCCGCGAGTAAGGCGGGAGAAAAGTATCATATAAAAAACGGCTAATTATTTATCTTGGGGAAAAATTAGGTTAAGCAGAATGGCGGTTAACCCACCTGCGGCAATACCTGAAGAGAGTAAATTTTTCACCCAATCAGGGGCAAACTGTAAAATCAGCGGTTGTTGAGAGACACCTAACCCGACGGCCAGGGACAGTGCGATGATCATAATGGAACGTCGATTCAGAGGTTCACGAGAAACAATTCTGACACCAGATGCGGCGATAGTACCAAACATCACAATCGTCGCCCCTCCCAGAACAGGCTCAGGAATATGTTGTACAAAACCAGCCACAGCGGGAAACAGCCCCAATAGAATTAACATTAAAGCAATCATGTAACCAACATAGCGACTGGCAACACCGGTTAGCTGGATCACACCATTGTTCTGGCCAAAACAGGAGTTTGGAAATGTATTGAACACGGCTGACACCATAGAATTGAGGCCATTTGCCAGCACACCGCCCTTGATACGTTTCATATAGAGCGGACCACTGACAGGCTGTTCAGAGACATCTGAGGTAGCTGTGATATCACCAATCGTTTCCAGTGATGTCACCATAAAAATCAGAATCAGTGGGATCAACAGATTCCAGTCAAAAGACAAACCATAGTAGAGTGGCGAAGGGACGGTGATGATTGGTGTACCTTCTTTTGGTGTTGAAACGGGCAACATATCCATGTACCAGGCCAGCAGATAACCCACTGCCATGGCAATGACCAGAGAAGCGACACGCAAGTAAGGGTTATTTTGGCGATTCAGTAACACGATGACGGCAAGAACAGTTCCTGCAAGCAGCAGGTTTTCAGGTGCGCCAAATGTGCCGTTTTGAATTGCAGAATAACCGCCACCAATCGAAGTTAACCCCACTTGAATTAACGACAGGCCAATAATCATCACCACGATACCGGATACCAGCGGTGTAATGATCCGTCTTGCTAAATGCAGCACTCGTGAAAGCAGCACTTCCGTCATTGAGGCGAGCATCAGTGTACCGAACAGAGCTGCCATCATGGTGGGAATATCCGCACCGCCATTTTTTAATGCTAAGCCACCCATAATCAGTGGAGCAACAAAATTAAAACTGGTGCCCTGAATTGAAAGTAATCCAGAGCCAATGGGTCCCCAAGAGCGAATTTGAATAAGTGATGCCAAACCTGAAGCAAACAGGGACATACTGATAATACGTTGGGTATCCTGTTCTGGAAGCCCCAGAGCCTGGCAAATCAGCATTGCTGGCGTAATAACAGCTACAAACATTGCTAGTAAATGTTGGCATGCAGCAAATAGGGCATGTGGGAACGGTGGTTTATCTTCCAGGCGATAGATAAGTTCATTGTTTGATTTATTGGGAACTTCTGATGAATTGGATTCACGGGGTAAATTGACCATATTGTGAAATTCCAGATAGACAAAAAGTGCATTTTAACGATTCTTATCATCAAAGCAATCGTTTGCTTAAAGTTTTCATAATGAAATACAAATTAATTTCGTCACATTTTTAAATGTTTTAACTTGTGTTTATGCGTAATTTTCTTTCTAATCCAACCCTTACCTGCTCTTGGCGTTTTTATAGGATGATTATAACGTCACATTAAATTCACATAATATTAACAATGGATGAGGTACATCGATGTATCATCTGGATATTTATGGCACGCTCGTTGCTGCCACACTGGTTTTGCTACTAGGAAGAAAACTCGTACAATCAGTCCCATTCCTTGAGAAATATACGATCCCTGAGCCAGTCGCAGGTGGATTATTGGTTGCGCTAGTTCTGCTGGCGGTTAAACAATCCACGGGTTGGGAAGTCAGTTTTGACTTGTCTCTCCAAGAGCCTCTCATGTTGATGTTCTTTGCCACCATCGGCTTGAACGCTAACCTTGCCAGCCTGAAAGCAGGCGGAAAATTCTTGGTCATTTTTGTCTGCGTGGTTGTTGGCCTGTTATTTGTACAGAACACCGTAGGCATTGCGTTGGCGAAAATGCTTGGTCTCGATCCATTAATGGGATTGCTGGCAGGCTCTATTACACTGTCTGGTGGGCATGGAACAGGAGCCGCTTGGGGCAAGGTATTCACTGAACGCTATGGTTTTGAAAATGCTACAGAAGTGGCAATGGCATGTGCAACATTCGGTCTGATTTTAGGTGGCTTAATTGGCGGCCCAGTTGCCCGCATGTTGGTGAAAAATACCAAAACTCCAGGATTGGGAGCTGAGGATACCGAGCTGCCGACGGCATTTGAGAAACCTTATACTGGTCGGCTTATTACGCCATTAGTGATGGTGGAAACTATTGCTATGGTTTCCATTTGCTTATTGGCCGGTAAGTTTATTGAGAAACTGCTACAAGGCACAGCCTTTGAATTACCGACATTCGTATGTGTCCTGTTTGTTGGTGTCATTCTCAGTAACGGCTTATCCCTGCTTGGTTTTTATCGGGTCTTTGACCGAGCGGTGTCGGTCTTGGGTAACGTTAGTTTATCGCTGTTCCTGGCAATGGCATTGATGAGCCTGAAACTGTGGCAGTTGGCTTCCCTTGCGCTGCCAATGTTGATCATTCTTGCCGTGCAAGCAGTGGTTATGGCTTTATATGCTGTTTTCGTCACTTACCGCATCATGGGCAAGAATTTCGACGCGGCAGTCTTGTCAGCCGGCCACTGTGGTTTTGGCTTAGGGGCAACACCAACAGCCATCGCGAATATGCAAGCGATCACCGACCGTTTTGGACCATCGCATATGGCATTCTTACTCGTTCCCATGGTGGGGGCATTCTTCCTTGATATTGTCAACGCTGCTGTCATCAAATTGTATCTGTTATTACCGGTGTTCCCATCTGTAGCAGGTTAAATTAATTTACTTTTGGTTCGCTCAATATCTTGGTGAAATAGGCCGCTGAAATTCTCAGCGGCTGGAACTTAAGCATGACTATATTGAGAACGCTCCGGCAACCAGCGTTCAATTAGCGCCTTGGCATGTTCAGGGTAGCGTTGGTGGATATAGTGGGCGATACGCTGAACTTCAGGAAGCATACTTTGATCCCGTAATAAATCCGCGATCCTGAATTCTGCATTGCCCGTTTGGCGCGTACCAAGTAATTCACCTGGCCCGCGGATCTCCAAATCTTTCTGGGCAATCACAAAACCATCGTTACTGTCCCGTAAAACTTGCAGGCGAATTTTGGCTGTATTGGTCAGTGGAGTTTTATAGAGCAGGACACAGTGAGAAGCGATGGCTCCACGCCCGACGCGTCCTCGAAGCTGGTGCAACTGGGCTAACCCTAGCCGTTCGGGATTGTCGATGATCATCAGGCTGGCATTGGGCACATCTACCCCGACTTCGATTACTGTCGTGGCAACCAGCAATTGTATTTCACCTTGTTTGAACGCCTCCATGATGGCTTGTTTTTCTGCCGGTTTCATCCGCCCGTGCACTAAGCCGATTTTCAATTCAGGCAATGACAGTGTCAGCTCTTCGCTGGTTGCTTGCGCTGCTTGCGCTTCTAGCACTTCCGAATCTTCGATCAAGGTACACACCCAGTAAGCCTGACGGCCTTCATCCAGACAGGCGCTTTTGATACGTTGGATAATGTCATTCCGGCGAGTATCTGGGATAGCAACCGTTGTGACTGGTGTTCGGCCTGGTGGCAATTCATCAATGATAGAAGTATCCAGATCGGCGTAGGCGGTCATTGCCAATGTACGTGGAATAGGGGTTGCAGTCATGATCAATTGATGGGGATAGAAGCCTTGTTCGCGCCCTTTTTCCCATAATGCCAGACGTTGATGAACACCGAATCGATGTTGCTCATCAATGATAACCAGTGCTAATCCGGCAAATTTTACTTGCTCCTGAAACATGGCATGAGTACCGACAACCATGCTCACTTGACCGCTTGCTATCGCCTCTTGCTGTGCCTGACGTGCCTTGCCTTTCTGTTTGCCAGCCAACCAACCGACCTGAATACCGAGTGGTTCAAGCCATTGACGGAAGGTATTGGCATGTTGCTCTGCCAAAAGCTCAGTTGGTGCCATCAGAGCCACTTGTTTGCCGTGAACAATGGCACGGACGGCTGCCAGTGCTGCCACCAATGTTTTTCCCGAACCGACATCCCCTTGTATCAGACGCATCATGGGGACATTTTTTGCCAAATCATGTTCTATTTCTGCAACGACACGGGCTTGTGCGCCTGTGGGTGAGAATGGTAACTGGCTCAGAAGCTTCTGCTTTAGCGAATCATCTGCCGTTAAGGGGGATGCATGAAAGCGCTGGGTTCCAGCCCTGACTGCCAACATACTTAAATGATGCGCCAGCAATTCTTCCAGAATCAACCTTCGCTGGGCTGGATGTCGGCTATTCTCCAAATCGGCCAGAGAAGTATCCGGCGGGGGATGGTGCAATGTACGCAGTGCATCAGGCAGGCTAATGATATTCTGGCTAAATTCTTCCGGCAGCAATTCATTTATGGCACAGGTAGTTAATATTTCCAATGCCTGATCGATTAACTTGCGCAGCGTCGTCTGGCGTACTCCCTCGGTCGTGGGATAGATGGGGGTTAACGTCTCTTGCAGGTGGATACGGCTGGCGTGTTGCTGGACTTTATATTCAGGATGGATAATCTCTGGCCCTTGATTGCCGCGACGAATTTCCCCATAAGCAACAATGTGCTTTCCTGCGGCCAGATTATTTTTCATGGCGGCAGTAAAATTGAAGAAACGCAGGGTCAATATACCTGTGCTATCACTGATTTGGCAGGTCATGATGCGCCGACGCCCAAACGTCACATTGGTGCGTAATATTTCACCTGTTACCGTAGCATAAGTACCGGGCAGTAATTTATTAATGGTATACAGGCGGGTTTGATCCTCATAACGGAGAGGCATATGCAAAAGCAGATCCTGTAGATTGACCAACCCTAACTTAGCGAGTTTAGTGACCTGATTGGCTCCAACACCACGCAATGTGGTTAAGGGGATGGCATCAAGTAGTTGGCCTTTCATACGATTTCTCCGTCAGTGTGATTTATTTCCTTGCTGATGGTGCAGTTGTTTTTTGCGCGGCTGATGTTGCTTGCATAGCTGACCACCATGATTCACTTGCGATAATTTGCCCTTGTTTATCTATCAAAGGTTGCTCCAGGCCCTTACGACGAGAAACAGCAGCCAACACGGGATATCCTCCTTCGAACAGTAACCTTTGCTGTTCCTCTTCTGGCAGAATGCTTTTCTCCCGTTGGTACATGTCTGCCAATTGGCGCTGCCGTTGTGCTTCATACAGAATCAAGGCAGAGGCGACAGAGACATTCAATGATTGCACCATACCTGCCATCGGAATAATGATATCGTGATCTGCCAGGGCGATGGCTTGTTTTGAGATACCTTTTTTCTCCTGCCCCATAATGATGCAGGTAGGTTTAGTGTAATCAATTTGACGGAAGTCGACGGCTTTATCAGAAAGATGGGTCGCCAGCACTTGCATTCCATCAGATTTAAATTGGTGAATAGCCTGTTCAGTTGTGGAATGTGTTTTCACCTGAACCCAGCTATTACTACCCGCCGCCGAAGAGAGCTGGGTTCTTAATTGCTCAGTAGGCCAAATAGCATGGATTTGGTGAATACCAACAGCATCCGCAGTACGAATAACGGCGGATACGTTATGGGGTTTGTGAACTTCTTCTAAACAGATTGTCAGGTCAGGTTGACGCATTGCCATCATCTGGCAAATGCGTGCGTAACGTTTAGGATTCATAACCTCTAGTTTCGGTTACGGCTGACTCGCATCACGTCTGGCATGATACGTATCTTACGCATGATATTCGCCAGCTGGATACGGTCTTTGGTCGTCAGCCTGATGAAAGCACAATAGACACGGCCATCTTTTTCCTCTGTATTCATGCTTTGAATACTGGAGTTTACATCGTTAATGGCAGCAGTCAGATTTGCCAATGCTCCCTGATGGTTAAACATATCGACTTTAATTTCAGCAATAAAATCGCTATTGATATCTTTATCCCACTCAACAGGCATGAATTTTTCTGGTTCTTTCTGATATCCACGGATATTGCGACAGGATTCGTGGTGGATTACCAAACCTTTTCCGGGGCTGATATGGGCAATAATCGGGTCGCCTGGAATTGGGCGACAACATTTAGCAAAGGTAATCAAAATACCATCAGCGCCCTTGATAGGCAGCTTACGGGAAGTATTGCTGTTGTTGTGCGGTCCTTTTTCCGGTGAGCCCAATAATAAGTTGCGGGCGACAACCACGCTCATGGCATTACCCAATCCGATTTCCGCCAACAAATCATCCAAAGTAGCGAGCTTCATCCTTGCCAGCTCTTTGTTGATATTTTCTTGCGGAATATCGGCAACTTTGGTGCCGTTACCGAGTGCATGATTGAGCAAACGACGCCCCAAACTAATGGAATCATCCCGTTTCAGATTTTTCAATAACTGGCGGATCTTGGCACGTGCTTTGGAACTAACGACAAAGTTCAGCCATGCAGCATTAGGGCGAGCCCCTGGCGCAGTAATAATTTCGACAGTTTGCCCACTGCTAAGCGTTTGTGAGAGAGGATAAGGCAGACGATCAACGCGTGCACCAACACAGGCGTGGCCGATATCGGTATGGACGGCATAAGCAAAATCGACAGGGGTCGCGCCAGCCGGTAACTCAACAATTCGTCCTTCAGGGGTAAAAACGTAAATCTCATCAGGGAACAAATCAGATTTAACGCTTTCAATAAATTCAAAAGAGCTGCCGGCACTTTGCTGGAGTTCCAATAGGCTCTGCATCCAGCGTTGGGCACGAACCTGCGCAGTTGTACCGGATTCCCCTTGTTCTTTATAGGCCCAGTGTGCGGCAACCCCCATTTCCGCCATTTGATCCATATCTTCGGTACGGATCTGAACTTCGACGGGCACCCCATGCGGGCCTATCAGGGAGGTATGGAGGGATTGGTAACCGTTGGCTTTAGGGATGGCAATATAATCTTTCACTCTGCCGGGGCGTGGTTTGTACAAACTGTGCATTTGCCCCAATACGCGGTAGCAGGTATCAAGATTATTGACGATGACACGAAAGGCGTAAATATCCATGATGGAATGGAAACGCTGCTCTTTCAGACGCATCTTACGATAGATCGAATAGAGATGTTTTTCACGGCCACTGACTGTGCATTTGATACCGGCATCCGTTAACCTGCCTTCAATCTCCGACAGAATTTTCTGGATCATCTCTTTGCGATTACCGCGAGCGGCTTTCACAACTTCTTTAATTACGCGATAGCGGTTTGGATACAGGGCTTCAAACCCAAGTTCCTCCAGCTCGGTTTTTAGGTGATGAATACCCAGACGATGAGCCAGCGGACTATAAATTTCCAGCGTTTCCCTGGCAATGCGCCGCCGTTTATCGGGGCGCAGGGAGCCAAGGGTTCGCATATTGTGAGTACGGTCTGCCAGTTTGATCAAAATGACGCGGATATCCTGCACCATCGCCATGATCATTTTGCGGAAGTTTTCAGCCTGTGCTTCCTTTTTGTCGCGGAAGTTCAGTTTATCCAGCTTGGATACACCTTCCACCAATCCGGCAACGGCCGTGCCAAATAACTGTTCTATATCCTGAAATGTTGCAGGAGTATCTTCAATGACATCGTGCAAAAGTGCCGCCATAAGTGTTTCATGGTCAAGGCGCATTTCAGCCAAAATACAGGAAACGGCGACGGGGTGAGTGATGTATGGCTCACCGCTGGAACGGGTTTGCCCTTCGTGAGCATCCCGCGCAACCACATAGGCCTGTTTAAGCAGATCAATTTGATCTTCAGGCAAATATTTCAGAACCAGCTGATTCAGGCTTTCAAACAGGTACAAGGCAGACCTACCGTAAAATTAACGACGACCTTCAGCGATGGCAGAAACGGCTTTGATTTCTGCGGCTTCTTGCTCTTGCTGTTCCTGGCGCTCACGAACATCGAGAATTTTGTTGTTGATAAGACCTTGCTCGATTTCACGCAGGGCAATAACAGTCATCTTATCGTTTTCTTCTGGAACGAGGGGATCTTTGCCACCTACTTGCAATTGGCGTGCTCGGCGAGCAGCGACCAACACCAGGTCAAAACGGTTACCAATTTTTTCTACTGCGTCTTGAACAGTTACGCGTGCCATATGAGTGCTACTCCACAGATAAATAAATGACTGGGCATAATACTGAAACTTGGTTCAGTCTGCCAATAATTTGCTGATTAAGGCATCATGCCGCTGGGTCTGACGATCTAATCGTAGACGCTCTGAACGAATAATAGATTGTAAATCGGCCAATGCCGTATTGAAATCGTCATTGATGATGACGTAATCATATTCGTTGTAATGTTCCATTTCCGCGACAGCCTGAGCCATTCGTTTGGCAATGATTTCTTCGCTGTCCTGACCACGCCCACACAGGCGGCGGAGCAACTCTTCCTTAGAGGGTGGAAGAATGAAAATGCTGCGAGCTGTTGGCATTTTCTGGCGGATTTGCTGTGCACCTTGCCAGTCAATATCAAGAAAAACATCAACGCCACTGGCGAGTGTATCTTCGATGACTTTTCGGGATGTGCCGTAATAGTTACCAAAAACACAGGCATATTCCAAAAATTCATCATGGTTGATCATATTTTGAAATTCATCCACCGTGACGAAAAAATAGTGTTCACCATGATTTTCGCCTGGGCGAGCTTGCCGTGTCGTATGCGAAACAGAAACCTGAGTGTCATACAAGGGCTGGGTTTTTAATAAAGCCTGAATAAGGCTTGATTTGCCTGCTCCACTCGGCGCAGAAACAATATATAACGTTCCTTGGTTCATGATGATTTCTTGACTGATTGGGTATAAATAAATGCAAGCGCAGGAATATAAGATCCCGCATAGTATACACGGATACATTAATCCATGCAGCGCTACAATACATGCCAACAGGTATTTCACCAAAATATTTTCTTAACAAACTGGCATTAATGAGATTTTTTGCGAGACATTTTCAGCAAAAATAGTTGGTTGCAGAAATTGCATATTTATTTTTCGAAACTTCTCGCAAACTTCTTTTTTGCCACTTGGTAAAAATTCTCCTGCTTTTTATTCTCTGTCCGTGTCTTGGAATCAATTTTTAGGAAGCCGTTTTAAGGAAGCCAAGGAGCAAGGATGCTTAATTTTCTCGTCAGTTTTTTAATAACAGTATGGATATTGCTATCTGGTATGCCAATGGCATTTGCAAATAAGGTTCAGTGTCCTGACTGGCAACAAGAAAAATTTCAGAATGAAATTAGGCACCTGATACAGCAGGTGGCTAAGTGGGATCATCTTTATCGCCAGTAGGGAATTAGTGAAATAGATGATGAAATTTACGATCAATTATTGGAAACCTTGAGAATTTGGCAAAGTTGTTTAAATCACGGATCAGACAGCACTTTACTCTCTGTTAGCCCTGTTGCCGACATTTCTGTGATTCCTGTGTTTTCCTCTGAGATACAGGCAGGGAAACAGCTTCATCCTGTCCAGCATACAGGCTTGCATAAGTTGAAAGGAATACAGGAGATTCGACAGTGGTTTCAGGGGCGCACAGGGGTGTGGCTGCAACCTAAAATCGATGGTGTTGCGGTGACTTTGGTGTATGAAAAAGGTCAATTAGTGCAGTTAATCAGCCGTGGGGATGGTATTGAAGGAATAGACTGGATGGAGAAAAGCGAGTTTATTCCCAGTATTCCTCAGCGGATTAAAAATGCCCCTGAACATTTGGTATTACAAGGTGAGCTTTTCTGGCAGCAGGAACAACATCGGCAGTTTGCTTCGGGGAGTCAAGGTGCGCGCAGTAAAGTTGCGGGCTTAATGATGCGTAAAACTCCAGCACCGGAACTGAAACAAGTTGGTATTTTTATTTGGGGCTGGCCGGATGGGCCAAATGAAATGGCGGTGAAACTGGAAAAATTGTCTGCAATGGGTTTCCCCATTACACAGCAATATAGCCACTTCATTGCCACAGCAGAAGATGCCGAAAAAAGATGGAAAGATTATTTTGTCCGACGCCTCCCTTTTGCTACGGATGGTGTTGTGTTACGCCAGGAGATTGAGCCAGCAGGCCGACAATGGCGAACCGGATCAAACAGTTGGGCGATTGCATGGAAATATCCACTGCGGCAGCAAGTGACAGCTGTAAAAGGTGTTAATTTCACAATAGGCCGGACAGGGAGAATAACCGTTGTATTAGAGCTGGAAAAAGTAAAGGTGGATGATCGACAGGTGAGTCGAGTCAACATCGGTTCGATCAAACGTTGGAAGCAGTGGAATGTCTATCCTGGCGATAAAATTACGGTGGCATTAGCGGGGCATGGTATACCTAAACTCGATAAAGTGGTGTGGCGTATGATGGAACGTCCTGATATTCAACCACCTAATGAGCAGGATTATCATTTCCTGAGTTGCCTGACATTCGAACATCAAAATGAAACTCATGATGATCATTATTGCCAGCAACAGTTTATCGCCCGTCTGACATGGCTTGGAGAAAAATTGAAAATGAAAGGCATTGGGCAAGGAACGTGGTCAGCTTTGGTAAAACATGGGCTGGTGGCAAATTTAACGGATTGGTTGGATTTGGATAAGGAACAGCTTGAGGCCGTGACTAATATTGGAACTCAACGTGCAAAATTGATCTTCTCCCAATTCCAGCAGGCAAAGTTACAGCCACTTTCGCTATGGCACGAAGCCATTGGCCTGCCTTATGCCAAGCACTTTACGGATAAGCAAGCAGATAGACTGGGATGGCAGTGGGAAACGATATTATCCGACGCAAAGGCGAAACACGCATTAACAGTAAAACAAAGAGAAAAAATCTTGGCTTTTTTACAGCATCCTGAGATTAAGGCGGTAATGCATATTTTGTCTTTGCGGGATATTGAGAATAAACAAGAGATATTAAGTGAATAGGGGCAAAAGGTTGCTCCTATTCACTACGGTATCAGTGGTCTGTGCCATCGTAATTGAAGATAGGTAATCCAAGACGATAACGAATAGCAATCAATCGTGCAGCTAGTCCTGCAACAAGCGTAATCAAGATGACGATGTCCGGGGGTAATGGCGTATGTAGTAAAGCAATATAAAGCCATGCGGCGGCAAAAGAGACACCGGCATAAATCTCTTTTTGGAATACCAGGGGGATGGTATTGCAAAACATATCGCGCAATACACCACCAAAAACGCCAGTGATGACGGCGGCAATGGCTGCGATGATCGGGCTATAGTGCATATCTAACGCGATTTGTGCACCAATGATGGAGAAGACAATTAAGCCAATGGCATCAAGAATGAGAAACAGACGGCGTAGGTGTTTCATCATGGGAGCAACCCAGATAGTGAGCACGGCAGCACAGGCAACGGTCACTATATACTCTGGATTTTTTACCCAGCCAAGGGGATAGTGCCCCAAAATAATATCACGGACGGTGCCACCACCGATGGCTGTCACGGAAGCAATAATGATAACGCCGAATACATCCATTTTTCGACGACCTGCGGCTAAGGCGCCTGTCATGGCTTCAGCCGTAATACCAATGATATAAAGGACACTGAGTAACATAAATTTAATTACATAAAATATAACGTAGAAGTAAAGGGTACTGTTGAAATAATAACGTCTCGACTGAAATTTTTTAGCCGAATTTGAATAAAATTAGTTTTTATTATCCGAAACCTCGCAAAATAAGGCAGTAAAATGGTTTTTAAGGAACGTCAGATTACATTCGATAGCCGTAGCCATCAGATAACTAATATAAATGTTTGGACGCCAGACAGCCAATGGTTGGTATACGATGTTCGTCCCGATGGTGCATCTTTTACCGGTTTAACGATAGAAAAAATTCATGTTAATCATGGGAAAACTGAAATTATCTATCAGGCAAAGGATGGCGCGCATGTCGGTGTTGTGACTGTGAGTCCGCAAGAGCCAGTTCGTTATGCCTTTATTCATGGCCCGGAAAAACCCGATGCGCAGTGGCAATATGATTTTCATCATCGCCGTGGTGTCATTGTTTCCGATATGCAGCCAAATGTGGCAATTAACATTGATGCCATGGATATCACTCCACCTTATACCGCTGGCGCTTTGCGCGGTGGAACACATGTCCACGTTTTCAGCCCCGATGGCAGCCGCCTAAGCTTTACTTACAATGATCATGTGATGCATGAGTTAGATCCTGCGCTTGATTTACGTAATGTGGCGGTGGCCGTTCCTTTGCGAGCTGTAATGCCAGCCAAAAAACATCCGAGAGAATACGGTGGTAGCTATTTCTCGGTTGTGGTTAGCGAGACGACGGCCTGCCCGCATCCCGGCAGTGATGACATCAATCGAGCTTATGAAGAAGGATGGATTGGGCAGCGAGGATATCGCAAAGATAATGGTCAATGGCAACGTTGGGCACTGGCTTTTATTGGGGATACATACGCCACCAATGGCGAAAAAATACCGGAAATTTATCTCGTTGATCTGCCAGAAAATAACGATGAATACGCCATTGCGGGCGACCAACTTTTGGCTGGTACAGAAACAACATTACCGGCACCGCCTGCGGGAGTGAAACAGAAACGCCTGACTTTTACGCACGATAATCGCTGGCCGGGAGTGGTGAATGTTCCACGTCATTGGCTAAGAACATCGCCAGATGGCAGTAAAATCTGTTTTCTGATGAAAGATGAAAAAGGGATTGTCCAGCTATGGTATGTCTCACCAAATGGTGGTAAACCCATGCAGATAACTTATAGCAAGCACAGTATACAATCCGCATTTAGCTGGGATAGCCGTGGGCGGTTGATTGCCTGTGTTTGTGATAATAGTGTTGTCCTTTGTGATAGCCAGACTGGAAAAATTCAGCGTTTAACGGAACGCACTGATGATGCACCTTCCGCTGATGCGATAGTGATATCACCGGATGATCGCTATGTTGCTTTTATGCGTGATATTGGTGGTTACCGACAGATATTTGTGGTGGAAACAGGGATTATCTGAAAACAAACAGAGCAGAATGGGCATTGCCGATTAATGGTGATGCCCGATAATACGCTGATATAGCTCATAGTTTCTATTCTAAGTATCGTGGTCTACAGTTTCTGGTGCAGGCAGTATGACGATTGGCTTTTTATCGAGCTGCTCTATACGGTGTTTGGGGGATTGCTTTGCGCTATCTTGATCGGAACGAGCATAATCGTAGGGAAGCAGAAGAGTGTCTAAGAAGGCAGAAAACGGCAGATCGATCGCAAGCAAGGGCTTCATAAGCCATCCCGTTTTGTCATCTTGCAACATGCCAATATTGGCTTTTGCTCCAGAATAATAACCTTGATAGGGACCGCTGTGGGTCATGATGCTGGAACAACCAGTAACCAGTAACCATCCTAATGTGGTACATAGTAATAGAAGCACTTTACAATTTTTCATCGTTTCCATGATCTCAATGAGTTAATTTGCCAATGTCCAAATACTTTATTCGCTATTAACGCCACTTTTCCAAAGCATGACAGGTATTTTAAAGCTGTTTACCCTTTAAAGCTGTTTACCTTTTAATACTATTTACTATAGTCAGGTAATATTCAGTTTGCTATAGCATTTATCGCTAAATTTGATAATTTTTTGTGATGTGAATTTAAATTTCTTTTTTAAGTTCAAAGCACACAGTATGTGGTTTAAAACACATAACTTGAGGTTAATTCGTGCCAATATTTAATTGATGGTAAGCCATCATTTATGGGTGACAAGGGAAAATGATCAATTTTTCGAACGATTAACCTTTGGTAAAGGAAGCGGGTCATGAGTGATATTGCATTAACAATGAGCTTGTTGGCGCTGTCTGCCGCATTGGGGTTATGGATAGGCAACTGGCGAATACGGGATATTGGTCTTGGAATTGGTGGGGTTTTGTTTGGTGGGATTATAGTTGGTCATTTTGCCCAGATGTATTCTCTGTCTCTCAGTAATGACATGCTGCATTTTATTCAGGAATTTGGCTTAATTCTGTTTGTTTATTCTATTGGTATTCAAGTTGGGCCGGGCTTTTTTTCTTCCCTGCGAGTTTCTGGCCTTAAATTAAATGGTTTTGCTGTCCTGATTGTTATTATTGGTGGATTAGTTGCTGCAATTATTCACAAATTGTTTGATGTTCCTTTACCCATTATTTTAGGTATTTTTTCCGGTGCAGTGACAAATACGCCATCTTTAGGGGCAGGGCAGCAAATTCTGGCAGATTTAGGATCTGACTCTTCACTGGTTAGCCAAATGGGTATGGGGTATGCGATGGCGTATCCTATGGGAATTTGCGGTATTTTGCTGGTTATGTGGTTGGTTCGCCTTTTTTTCAGAGTGAGAATTGAACAGGAGGCTAATTCGTTTGATAACCAAAACAATCAGGGGCGAGAACTGCTCCAGACAATGAATATCGCTGTACGTAATCCAAATTTGAATGGATTAATGATGCAAGACATTCCGTTGCTCAATAATAATGATGCAGTGGTATGCTCCCGCCTAAAACGGAAGGATTTGTTGATGGTTCCCCAGCCAGCTACCGTGATTCAGAGTGAGGATCTGCTGTATCTGGTGGGGCAGCGGGAAGCGTTGAACCAGGTCAGGCTGGTCATTGGGGAAGAGGTTGATGTTTCCTTGTCTACTGCCGGTGATATTTTTCAATCTGTCAGGGTTGTGGTGACGAATGATGAAGTATTGAGCCAGAGGCTTGGGGCACTCAATTTAAAACAGAAATATGATGTTGTCGTGACACGCCTTAATCGTGCAGGAATTGAACTGGTTGCCAGTAATAATGCCAGTTTACAGTTCGGCGATATCCTGAACATTGTCGGTCGTCCTGAAGCTGTAGAAGCTGTCACAAAGCTTTTGGGTAACTCACAGCAAAAACTCCAGCAAGTTCAGATGTTGCCTGTATTTATTGGAATAGGGTTAGGGGTTTTATTAGGTTCGATTCCTCTGTTTATTCCTGGTTTTCCAGCCGCGTTACGCTTGGGATTGGCAGGAGGGCCCTTGGTTATTGCGTTAATTTTGGGACGAATTGGCACGATCGGTAAACTTTATTGGTTTATGCCTCCCAGTGCGAACCTTGCATTACGCGAACTGGGGATTGTTATGTTTCTGGCGGTTGTAGGGCTGAAATCTGGCGGTAATTTTATTAATACACTGGTGCATGGCGAAGGGCTGGCATGGATTGGTTATGGTGCATTGATAACAATAGTCCCCCTGTTAGTTGTAAGCCTGCTGGCACGTGTTGTTATAAAAATGAATTATCTCAGCTTATGTGGGGTGCTGGCAGGTGCCATGACCGATCCTCCCGCCCTGGCTTTTGCTAATGGAATTCATAGTACCAACGGGGCTGCTGCGTTGTCATATGCGACAGTTTATCCATTGGCAATGTTTTTAAGGATTATGTCTCCCCAAATTTTGGCCGTTATTTTCTGGGCCTTATGATTTAGTTCATTAAGTATAATTGTTTGATTTATTAAATGTGCTTTAGATCACAGAATGCTGTCCAATTGTCTTAATTTGACTTCAATTTGAGATAGCAGAGGCAATTTAAAGTAAAAAATTCCTGCCTATTCAATTCATTAGAATAAGGTTTTTCTGGTTAAATATACGCAGTTCAGGGAAGGTATAAAAACAGGGAGTGTTTTCCTTTCCTATTGTGTGTGAAGAATTCTTTTGGGATTCTAATAACTACTGTCCTGTTCGCAGGTAAAAGTCCTCGTTATCATCTTGCTCCCTCCCCCCTAAAATGAGGGAGCTTTTTTTTATTTTATTGCTAAGGACAGATTGCGATGCAAGATTAGCGTCCTGCTTCTTGATGTGCGATCTCAATCTCTTCAGACAGAATACGAATACCTTCTTCGATCTTCTCAATATCAGGAACATAGTTCATTCGCATACATTGATGGGCATGTGGCCAATCATGTTCCAGTCCCGGAAAGAAGAAATGTCCCGGCACCATCAGCACGTTACGTTTCTTTAATCGCTGATAAAGCTCTTCTGTCGTGATTGGTAAGTCCTTGAACCAAAGCCATAGAAATATGGCACCTTCCGGTTTATGGATAAGGCAGCGATCTTCCGATATATGGCGCCGAATGATTGTAATTACGTTATCTACCCGCTGCTTGTAAAACGGTTGAATAACATTTTGTGACAAACGGAATAGGTCGTTGCGCTTAATCATTTCCAGAGCGATAGCGGGCCCAACTCCTCCAGGAGCCAGACTGATAATACCATTCATATTACTGATAGCACTGACGATTTTTTCATTAGCGATAATGATACCGCAGCGGGAGCCTGGCAGACCCAGTTTGGACAGACTCATGCACAGAATAATATTGTGATTCCACAGCGGGGTAGCTTCGCTGAAGATAATACCGGGAAATGGTACACCGTAGGCATTGTCTATCAGTAGGGGGATTTGGTGCTGTTGAGCCAGACTATCCAAGCGCAGTAGTTCTTCGTCGGTGATCACGTTGCCTGTTGGGTTGGTAGGACGAGAGACACAAATCAGGTTAATGTCTTCGGTAATATTCAGGTGATCGAAATCAACGTGATATTTGAATTGGCCATTGGGCAGTAATTCAATATTCGGCTTATTAGCGACAAATAATCCTTCATCCAAACCTGAATCTGAATAGCCAATATATTCTGGAGCAAGAGGAAATAAAACACGCTTCATTGAGCCGTCTTTAGCGCGACCTGCCAGTAAGTTAAACAGATAGAAAAAGGCGCTTTGGCTGCCATTAGTCAGAGCAATGTTTTGTGGTTGGATATCCCAGCCGAGCTTTTCTCTTAGCTCTTGGGCCAGTGCCGTTATCAAGGTATTTTTCCCTTGTGGCCCGTCATAGTTGCATAGGGTTTCGCTTAATTGACCGCCTAACGCCATGTCAGCCAATATCTGCTGGAAATACTCATCCATTTCTGGGATATGTGCAGGATTACCGCCGCCTAGCATAATTGCACCAGGCGTTCTCAGACCTTGGTTGAGATCATTCATCAGACGGGTAATTCCCGAATTTTGTGTAAATTTGTTTCCGAATTGCGAAAATTTCATAATGGCGTTAGCGTCTGTTTTTTGTATGAGAAGAAAACACCATACTCTGCTCATTACTAGGGTGCAATGGGGTCAAAGTGTTATTTCTGTTTATTCTTATGCAAGAATTTTAATTTTTCACCACAGTAAGTTATTTTCGACATAAACAATTTATGAGGTGATCATTTACTAAACCTGCTGCTTGCATAAAAGCATAGCAGGTGGTGCTGCCAATAAATTTAAATCCCCGTTTTTTCAGTGCCTTTGCAAGTGCATCGGAAGTTGCAGTTTTGGCAGGAACTTCTGATAAATTTTGCCAGTGATTAATTTGTGGAGAGTCATCAACGAAACTCCAGATAAAAGCGCTGAAGTCTTCACCTTGTTCAGCCATTTTTAGGTAAGCGCGGGCATTGTGAATAATTGCATTGATTTTGCCATGATTACGCACGATGGTCGGTTCTTCCATCAGTCTCCTAACGTCTGTTTCATCCATGTTGGCTATTTTGACCGGATCAAACTGATGAAAACATTTTCTATACCCTTCCCGTTTTTTCAGAATAGTGAACCATGATAAACCCGCTTGTTGTCCTTCCAGACAAATCAGTTCGAAAAGTTGTTGGCTATCTCTTAAAGGGGTTCCCCATTCGTTGTCGTGATAGGCCAGATAATCAGGGTCAGATGTTACCCAACCGCAGCGAGTTATTTCTTTGCTCATGAACTGCACTTGCCTCAGATAATGGTTGATAATTACACCAATGTTAGCTGTATAAATATACAAGTAAAGAGACTTGAATAAGATTTTTTTATATCGCGGCGAAATTGAGAGTGATCAGTGCTGTATATCTTACATCCAAAGGGTATACTGGCCTCTTTCGTTTAAATTCATATGTATCGCGTGCGGGTTCAACATGCAAAAGTTTGATACCAAAACCTTTCAGGGGCTCATCCTGACACTACAGGATTACTGGGCGCGTCAAGGCTGTACCATTGTCCAACCACTGGATATGGAAGTCGGCGCAGGAACCTCTCATCCTATTACCTGTCTGCGTGCTTTGGGGCCAGAGCCTATTGCTGCAGCTTATGTGCAACCTTCTCGTCGTCCAACTGACGGTCGTTATGGCGAAAACCCAAACCGCCTCCAGCACTACTATCAATTTCAGGTTATCATCAAGCCATCTCCAGATAACATTCAGGAACTCTATCTTGGCTCTTTGAAAGCGTTAGGGCTCGATCCGACTGTTCATGATATCCGCTTTGTTGAAGATAATTGGGAAAACCCAACTTTGGGCGCATGGGGGCTGGGCTGGGAAGTTTGGCTGAATGGTATGGAAGTCACCCAGTTTACTTACTTCCAGCAAGTTGGCGGCCTTGAATGTAAGCCAGTAACTGGTGAGATTACTTACGGGTTGGAACGTCTTGCGATGTATATTCAAGGCGTGGATAGCGTTTACGATCTGGTATGGAGTGATGGCCCGTTGGGTAAAACCACTTATGGTGATATTTACCACCAGAATGAAGTTGAACAGTCTACTTACAACTTCGAGCACGCCGATGTGGATTTCCTGTTTACCTGCTTTGAGCAATACGAAAAAGAGGCACAGGAATTACTGGCGCTGGAAACTCCGCTGCCATTGCCCGCTTATGAGCGCATTTTAAAAGCGGGTCATACCTTCAATTTGCTGGATGCCCGCAAAGCGATTTCTGTGACAGAACGTCAGCGCTATATCCTGCGCATCCGTACCCTGACTAAATCGGTTGCTGAAGCTTATTATGCCTCCCGCGAGGCGCTTGGCTTCCCTATGTGTAACAAGAAATAAGAGGCCATCATGATTCAACAGACTTTCCTTGTGGAAATCGGTACGGAAGAGCTACCGCCAAAGGCGCTGCGTTCATTGGCTGAATCTTTTGCGGCCAATTTTGAAGCCGAACTGAATAACGCCAATCTGGGTCATGGTGAAGTGAGTTGGTTTGCGGCTCCTCGCCGTTTGGCACTGAAAGTAGCAAATTTGGCAGCAGCACAGGCTGATCGTGAAGTTGAAAAGCGTGGCCCTGCGATTGCTCAGGCGTTCGATGCAGAAGGTAAGCCAACTAAAGCCGCAGAAGGTTGGGCGCGTGGTTGCGGTATCACCGTTGATCAGGCTGAACGCATGGTAACGGATAAAGGGGAATGGCTGCTCTATCGTGCCCAGGTCAAAGGCCGCGAAGCAAAAGAGTTGCTGGCGGATATGGTGAGCAGTTCTCTGAGTAAGTTGCCAATCCCTAAGTTGATGCGTTGGGGCGATAAACAGACCCAGTTTGTTCGTCCGGTCCATACGGTCACTATGTTGCTGGGCAGCGACGTGGTTGAAGGCGAAATTCTGGGTATTCAATCGGATCGTATTATTCGTGGTCACCGCTTTATGGGTGAGGCGGAATTTACCATTGAGAACGCGCAGCAGTATCCCGCTATTTTGCAGAAGCGTGGTCGGGTTATCGCAGATTATGACGCTCGTAAGACGATGATCAAGCATGATGCAGAACAGGCCGCAATGCAGCTTGGTGGGGTTGCAGATCTGAGCGATGGTTTGTTGGAAGAAGTGACTTCTTTGGTGGAATGGCCGGTTGTACTGACTGCGAAATTCGAAGAAAAATTCCTGCAAGTTCCTGCTGAAGCATTGGTTTATACCATGAAAGGTGACCAGAAATATTTTCCGGTTTACGACAAAGCCGGCAAATTGATGGCGAACTTTATTTTTGTCACCAATATTGAATCTTCTGATCCTCAGCAAATTATTTCAGGTAACGAAAAAGTTGTTCGCCCACGTCTGGCGGATGCGGAATTCTTCTTCAAGACTGACCGTAAACAACGTTTGGAAGACAACCTGCCTCGTTTGGAAACTGTACTGTTCCAGAAACAATTGGGCACCTTGCGTGACAAAACTGATCGTATTCAAGCCTTGGCTGGCTGGATTGCGGAAAAAATCGGGGCAGATGTCAATCATGCGACTCGTGCGGGTCTATTGTCCAAATGTGACCTGATGACCAATATGGTGTTCGAATTCACCGATACGCAGGGCGTGATGGGGATGCACTATGCACGTCATGATGGAGAAGCGGAAGATGTGGCGCTGGCACTGAATGAGCAGTATCAGCCACGTTTCTCTGGTGATGCACTGCCATCAACGGGGGTTTCCTGTGCCGTTGCCATTGCAGATAAAATGGATACCTTGGCTGGGATCTTCGGGATTGGTCAGCATCCAAAAGGGGATAAAGACCCGTTCGCTTTACGCCGTGCGGCACTGGGTGTTCTGCGCATTATCGTTGAGAAAAAATTACCTCTTGACCTCCAAACGTTGGCAGAAGAAGCGGTGCGTTTGTATGGCAACAAGCTGACCAACGAAAAAGCGGTGGATGATGTGGTTGAGTTTATGCTCGGCCGTTTCCGCGCTTGGTATCAAGAATTGGGTTATAGCGTTGATGCTATTCAGGCGGTATTGGCACGTCGTCCGACTCAACCGGCAGACTTTGATGCCCGTATGAAAGCGGTTACGCATTTCCGCACCCTGGATGCAGCCGTTTCTTTGGCTGCGGCCAATAAACGCGTTTCCAACATTCTGGCAAAATCAGAAGAACAGTTGAATGACACTGTTCTTGCTTCCGTATTGAAAGCAGCAGAAGAGATCCAACTGGCGACACACCTTGTGGTGTTGAAAGAGAAACTGGCTCCTTTGTTTGCCGAAGGTAACTATCAGGATGCGTTGGTTGAATTGGCTTCCCTGCGTGAAGTGGTGGATGCGTTCTTCGACAATGTGATGGTTATGGATGAAGACAGCCAAGTCAGGGTCAATCGTTTAACGTTGTTAAGTGAATTGCGTGATTTGTTCTTGCGTGTCGCAGATATTTCACTGCTCCAGTAATTTCTGATTTATTGAAATAGTATAAATCAGTTTAATTGAAAGGCCTTACCTTTTGGGGTAGGGCTTTTTGTGGCCTGTAATAATGTCCGTGATATCGTTTACAACGGTTATTTTGGATGCTTTGTCGTCAAACAATCGCTTATCTTTAAAAAGGTATTGACGGTTTGTGGCGCTGGCAGTAATATGCGCTTCGTTTTCGGCGAGTAGCGCAGCTTGGTAGCGCAACTGGTTTGGGACCAGTGGGTCGGAGGTTCGAATCCTCTCTCGCCGACCAGAATTCAGAACCCTGCTTTTTATAAGCAGGGTTTTTTTTATATATCAGACAACCAAATAAAAGCCTTTTCATAAAGACCTTGCAAACATTTCTTGTATATTGCCGCAAGCTTAGAAAAATTTTTCATCTATGTTGACATCATCGTCGAATCCTCCTGATATTTTTTCTGATTGGTGAACTCCGTCAAAAGTTTTATATGCAAGTTTGCTCAAGTGTATTTTTTCCTCGTTAACTTAACTGTTTATATTTAAATCAATTCTCCTGATTAGCTCATATTCTCATCTTATATATTCCCGCCTTTTTTATAAGCTATTCTGCTCATCATTTAAGCATGTGGTCACAAATTCAAAATTATCATCACCAGAGATTTATTCTTTCTATTTGCTTTATTTTTGGTTTATTTGTCTATTTAATGTGCTTCATGTCATGTTTTTTAACCATCATTGTTAATGATTCTTTTCTTTTATGTTTTTCTTATGTTTCTGGTGTTGTGTTTGATGATATTGACGTCAGGCATAACAATTGATTAATTGGTAAGCGAAAAATAATAAAACAAGCTAAACATCACAAACGGGGTTCAAGTAATGACAATTTCCAAGAAAAAACAGTCCAGTTTGTTAAAACTGGGTGTCGGTTTTGTCGCATTGGCTGTTACAGCCAGTATTCAGGCAAAAACATTGGTCTACTGCTCTGAAGGTTCTCCTGAAGGCTTCAACCCACAGTTATTCACTTCTGGTACAACTTATGATGCAACTTCCAGACAAATCTATAACCGTCTGGTGGATTTTAAAGCGGGTACAACCAATGTTATTCCAAGTCTGGCCGAAAGCTGGGATGTGAGTGACGACGGCAAGGTTTATACCTTTCATTTGCGCAAAGGTGTGAAGTGGCAAAGTAATAAGGAATTCAAACCTACCCGTGATTTTAACGCTGATGACGTGATTTTTACTTTTATACGCCAAAAAGATAAAAATCATCCGTACCATCAGGTTTCGGGGGGCAGCTATGAATATTTCATCGGTATGGATATGGGGAATATCATCAGCAAAATAGAAAAAGTCGACGATTATACTGTTCGCTTTATTCTTTCACGCTCAGAAGCACCTTTCATCGCTAATCTGGCGATGGATTTTGCTTCTATCCTGTCCGGGGAATATGCTGATGTGATGATGAAAGCAGGAACTCCCGAAAAAGTTGACCTGAATCCAATTGGTACAGGTCCATTCCAGCTAGTGCAATACCAGAAAGACTCACGGATTCTCTATAAGGCCTTTAAGGATTATTGGGAAGGACCAGCAAAAATCGACCGCTTAGTATTTTCTATTACTCCTGATGCTTCTGTGCGTTATGCAAAATTGCAGAAAAATGAATGTCAGGTTATGCCGTATCCAAACCCTGCGGATATATCCCGTATGAAGCAGGATAAAAATATCGTCTTGACGGAACAGGCTGGCTTGAATGTGGGATATCTTTCTTTCAATGTCACCAAGCCGCCACTGGATAATGTGAAAGTGCGTCAGGCATTAGCAATGGCAGTGGACAAAGACGCCATCATTGAGGCTGTCTATCAGGGTGCTGGGCAGAAAGCGAAAAACCTGATCCCGCCTACCATGTGGGGCTATAACACAGATATCAAAGACTACTCCTACGATACTGCCAAGGCGAAGGAACTGTTGAAAGAAGCTGGCTTCCCGAATGGTTTCGAAACTGATCTGTGGGCGATGCCAGTACAGCGTCCGTATAACCCGAATGCCCGTCGCATGGCGGAAATGATTCAGGCCGATTGGGCGAAAATTGGTGTTAAGGCCAAGATTGTCAGCTATGAATGGGGTGAATACCTGAAACGAGCCAAAGATGGTGAACCGAAGACCGTGATGATGGGATGGACAGGGGATAATGGCGATCCTGATAACTTCTTCGCAACTCTGTTTAGTTGTGCAGCTAAAGAGAAAGGCTCTAACTATTCAAAATGGTGTTACAAGCCATTTGAGGCCGCTATCCAACCCGCGCGTGCAACCGCTGATATTAACAAGCGCACGGAATTTTATAAGCAAGCGCAGGTTGTCATGCATGAACAAGTACCCGCATTGATCATTGCCCACTCCACGGTTTATGAACCAATCCGTAAAGAAGTGAAAGGATATTTGGTTGATCCACTTGGCAGACACCTTTTCTACTACGTTGATCTCAAATAATTCTTGCTGTTGAGCTGTTGTGATTAACCATCCCCCAGAGCTTTCTGTGGGGATGGTTTCGCTTCTCTGATGGGCAAGTCGACTCTGTATACACCAAGCGGTCTGAAGAGCCGCACTGGTATTTAAAAAGGGAACTCAGGATATGCTGCAATTTATCCTCCGACGTCTAGGGTTAGTGATCCCGACGTTTATTGGTATTACGCTGCTGACTTTCGCGTTTGTGCACATGATACCTGGTGATCCCGTGCTGATTATGGCGGGAGAGCGTGGTATTTCTTCTGAGCGTTATGCCCAATTAATGGCTGAAATGGGGTTAGATAAGCCTCTCTGGGAGCAATATTTTCATTACATCAATGGCGTATTGCATGGTGATTTGGGGATCTCGTTGAAAAGCCGCATTCCTGTATGGGATGAGTTTGTTCCGCGTTTTAAAGCGACTTTCGAACTGGGCATGTGTGCCATGTTATTCGCCATCGCTGTCGGTATTCCAGTAGGGGTATTGGCGGCAGTCAAACGGGGTTCTGTCTTTGATCACACTGCGATTGGCTTGTCATTGACAGGCTACTCCATGCCAATTTTCTGGTGGGGGATCATGTTGATCATGCTGGTCTCCGTTCACTGGAACTTAACCCCTGTTTCTGGCCGAATCGGTGATAGTGTATTTATTGATGACAGCAATCCCCTGACGGGATTTATGCTGATTGATACGCTGATTTGGGGTGAGGAGGGCGATTTCACTGATGCTGTAATGCACATAATCCTGCCTGCCATTGTGCTGGGAACGATCCCGTTAGCCGTCATCGTGCGTATGACTCGCTCTTCCATGCTGGAAGTGCTGGGCGAAGATTATATCCGTACTGCCCGGGCAAAAGGGTTGAGCCGCCTTCGTGTCATTATCGTTCATGCGTTGCGTAATGCTTTATTACCCGTAGTCACAGTGATTGGTCTGCAAGTGGGCATCATGTTGGCAGGTGCCATTTTGACAGAAACGATTTTCTCATGGCCAGGATTAGGGCGTTGGCTGATTGATGCCCTGCAACGTCGTGACTATCCAGTGGTACAGGGGGGAGTATTGTTGGTGGCGACCATGATTATTCTGGTCAATCTGGTGGTTGATTTGTTGTACGGCATTGTCAATCCGCGCATTCGTCATAAGAAATAGGAGCACATGATGACTCAAACAACTGAGCCTGCAGTATCGGGTGCACCGAAAATAATGACGCCGATACAAGAATTCTGGCATTACTTTAAACGTAACAAAGGCGCAGTGATTGGTCTTGTCTATATTGTTCTGATGCTGCTGGTTGCACTATTGGCTGGGGTATTAGCGCCGCATGGTCCGGCAGAACAGTTTCGTGATTCCCTGCTGATGCCTCCGGTATGGCAGGAAGGTGGAAGCTGGCAATTTATTCTCGGCACTGATGATGTTGGGCGCGATATTTTGTCCCGTCTAATGTATGGGGCACGCCTTTCATTATTGGTTGGCTGTCTGGTCGTGGTGATGTCACTCATCATGGGTATCATTCTGGGGGTATTGGCTGGATATTTCGGCGGTGTGGTGGATACCATTATCATGCGTATCGTCGACATTATGTTAGCCTTGCCAAGCCTACTGCTGGCATTGGTGTTGGTGGCGATCTTTGGCCCATCGATTATCAATGCGTCATTGGCACTGACTTTTGTCGCCTTGCCTCATTATATCCGCCTGACAAGGGCAGCGGTATTGGTGGAAGTTAATCGTGATTATGTGATGGCTTCCCAAGTAGCCGGTGCGGGAGCCATACGTCAGATGTTTATCAATATCCTGCCAAACTGCCTTGCGCCGTTAATTGTGCAAGCGTCATTAGGGTTTTCAAACGCTATTCTTGATATGGCGGCCTTAGGGTTTCTGGGAATGGGGGCACAGCCACCGACTCCGGAATGGGGAACCATGCTGGCCGATGTTTTGCAATTTACCCAGAGTGCGTGGTGGGTTGTGACCTTTCCGGGGCTGGCTATCCTGTTGACGGTACTGGCATTTAACCTGATGGGGGACGGGTTGCGTGATGCACTTGATCCCAAGCTCAAGCAGTAGGGGGGATTGAGAAATGGCATTATTGAATGTAGACCAATTGTCGGTGCATTTCGGGGATGAAGGTGTACCATTCCGCGCCGTTGACCGTATTAGCTACCGTGTTGAGCAGGGGGAGGTTGTCGGCATCGTTGGAGAATCCGGCTCAGGTAAATCAGTCAGTTCATTGGCGATTATGGGGCTGATTGATTATCCGGGCAGAGTTATGGCAGAAAAACTGGAATTCGGTGGCCGTGACCTGACTAAAATTTCAGAAAAAGAGCGCCGTCAGTTGGTGGGTGCGGAAGTGGCGATGATTTTCCAAGATCCCATGACCAGTTTGAATCCGTGCTACACCGTCGGTTATCAGATTATGGAAGCCTTGAAAGTTCATCAGGGTGGCAACCGGAAAACGCGATACCAACGGGCAATCGACTTATTGACCCTGGTGGGTATCCCTGATCCGGTCTCTCGTCTGGATGTTTATCCGCATCAATTATCGGGAGGGATGAGCCAGCGTGTGATGATTGCGATGGCTATCGCGTGTCGTCCAAAACTCCTGATTGCCGATGAGCCGACGACGGCTCTGGATGTCACCATTCAGGCGCAAATCATCGAATTGTTGCTGGAATTGCAGCAGCAGGAAAACATGGCATTACTTTTGATCACCCACGATTTGGCGCTGGTGGCGGAAGCCGCCCATCATATTATTGTGATGTATGCCGGACAGGTGGTGGAAATTGGCAAGGCCACGGAAATCTTCCGTGCGCCACGCCATCCTTATACACAAGCATTATTGCGGGCTTTGCCGGAATTTGCGGTGGATAAATCCCGTTTGGCATCGTTGCCCGGCGTTGTTCCCGGAAAATATGATCGCCCAATGGGATGTCTGCTCAACCCCCGTTGTCCCTATGCCAATGCGCATTGTCGTCAGGAGGAGCCGTCATTGCAATCAATGAGAGGGCGTCAGGTTAAATGTCACATGCCACTAGATGATGAGGGGAGGCCAACAGTATGAACATTCCACAAAACAGGGAACAAGAGAAAACGACAGCACCTTTACTGCAAGCCACTGAATTGAAGAAATATTATCCGGTGAAAACAGGCTTATTCTCGCCTGAACGTATGGTTAAGGCGTTGGATGGTGTCTCATTTGAACTGGAAAAAGGTAAGACGCTGGCGGTTGTCGGCGAATCGGGCTGTGGAAAATCCACATTGGGCCGCCTGCTGACCATGATTGAAAAACCGACCGATGGGGAACTTTATTATCTGGGGCAAGACCTGTTGGTGCCAAATAAAGAAGCAGAAAAACTTCGTCGCCAGAAAATCCAGATTGTATTTCAAAATCCTTACGCTTCCTTAAATCCCCGTAAAAAAGTGGGACAGATTTTGGAAGAGCCATTGCTGATTAATACTTCACTTACCGCGGGTGAACGCAAGGAAAAAGTCTTACAGATGATGGAGAAAGTGGGACTAAAACCGGAACATTATGCGCGTTATCCACATATGTTTTCTGGTGGTCAGCGTCAGCGTATCGCCATTGCCCGTGGGTTAATGTTAAACCCAGACGTAGTGATCGCAGATGAACCCGTTTCAGCGTTGGATGTTTCAGTGAGAGCACAGGTTCTGAATTTAATGATGGATTTGCAGCAGGAGCTGGGATTGTCTTATGTTTTTATATCCCATGATCTCTCGGTCGTCGAACATATTGCTGATGAAGTGATAGTGATGTATTTGGGGCGCTGTGTTGAAAAAGGCAATAAGGAAATGATTTTCAACAATCCGCGCCATCCTTACACACAGGCATTATTGTCGGCGACGCCTCGCCTTAATCCTGAACTGCGCCGTGAACGTATTAAGCTGACGGGAGAGCTGCCAAGCCCGATGAATCCGCCAGCGGGGTGTGCTTTTGCTGCTCGTTGTCGTCGCGCATTTAGCCAGTGTACCCAATTCCAGCCTAAGTTAAAGCAATATGGCGGACAACTGATCGCGTGTTTCGCGGTCGAACAGGATGAAACCCCATTCACCTAATCATATCTGACCGTGGTATAACGTTTGACATCCTCTGAACGCCGGTTAACGTTATACCATCGCTTTATTTGATGCCGTTATATCCCGGTCATTTTCTCTGTTGCATTGCCATTCATCAAAATAAGACGACCGCAAGTAAAATCAAGTATACTCACTCACATTATTAAGATGTGTTGGTCAGTGTTTTCACTATTAGTTTGGTATTGGTTTGGATAAGATGAAATTGCGTGTCAAACGTTCGTTAACCATTAAACAGATGGCCGCAGTGACCGGAGTCACTTTGGTTACCATTGCTATTTTCATCACCATCCAGTTATCTCACCTATTACAGCAGCGGAAAGATGACTATATCAGCCAGCTTAACAATGCGGCTGTACAAATCCAGACACCTTTGGCGGAAGCGTTGTTAAGTTCAGATCTCAATAAAGCGAAAACGCTGTTGATTGGGTTGAAGACCTCAGGCATTCTGGGGCGAGCCGATGTGTTATTACCTGATAACGTTCGGGTAATGAGCCTGGATTTTGCCACTCATCGCCCCATACCTGAACTGGCAAAGAAGGTTTTTGGTATTCCTGTTGAGGTCAATATTCCTCTCTACGTTTATGGTGTTGCGCCAAAAACAGCAGAATCACAGGGACACCTTATTTTGCAGGTTGATTCCAATCGGGTGTATCGTTTTGCCTTGAATACACTTGCATTAATGTTGACCACTTATTTATTACTCGTACTTATTCTTACGGTGTCGATAAGCTGGTGTGTAAATCGCATTATCATCCATCCATTGCGCGATGTTGCGCGGGAACTGAATGAAGAACAGCCGCCAGTGACTATGTCTTGCCCTAAAAGCCATCAGGATGATGAATTGGGGTTGCTGGTAAAAGGCTATAATCGTCAGGTTAATAAGCAGAAAACGCCATCAAAATGAAACCTTACAAGATGAATAACGGTCTAATCCTTGATGATAATATTCAGGAATGGCGGATTGTCTTAGGTTTCGCAGGATAAAATTAAACAGGTAGGGGTAAGTGAGAATGCTGGGCAACAAAATCGAATATCTTATTGGTGGTGCGATTCTGGCTACGACTTGTTTGGCACAGGCTGAGACCTTGCAACCTGATCCAGCCTGGCAACAAGGCAAACTCGAAAATGGATTTAGTTGGCAAATCCTGCAAACACCACAGCGGCCTAATGACAGAGTGCAGTTGCGGTTATTGGTAAAGACCGGCTCCTTGTCTGAAAAAACCCAACAACGGGGCTATACCTACCTGATTCCGAAAATCGTCTTATCCAGCAGCAAAGATTTATCATCGCAGAAATTGGAAAATCTATGGCACAATGCGATAGATACTAAAAATCTCTTTCCACCTGCCATTGTTTCCTATGATTTCACCCTTTACAGTCTGAGCCTGCCAAATAATCGTCCCGAGTTATTGCAAGATGCATTGATATGGTTATCCGACATTGCTGGTGGTGCGGTATTTACACCAGAGACACTGGCACAGGCCATAAAAGGGGATGAACATCTTGTGACGACTTTCCCATCTGATATCCAAGACCCAGTGTGGCGTATGCGCCTGCAAGGTTCGACGCTTATCGACCATGATCCTGGGATGGCCGTATCAGTGCCTGTCGATGTAAAAAAAGTCGAAAATTTTTATCATCAATGGTACACGCCGGATGCGATGACGCTGTATATCGCAGGACATGTTGACAACCGATTACTGTCAGAGCGGATTAATCGGGCCTTTGCGTCATTGGAGGGGAAACGTCAGACACCAGAGCCTGTTCCTACCTTGCTACCGCTGAAAGCAGCAACGATTGGCGTAGTGAGTGATAAGGCCAAACAAGATCGCTTGTCTTTGACCTGGAACCTGAACTGGTTGCCGATTAACGATTCGCAAACCCTGATTCAGTACTGGTTAAATGACCTGACGCGTGAAGCGCTTTATCGTTACCTGCAATTAGGGCTTAAAGACAAACAGAATGACATGCAATTAGGCCTGGATTGCCGTGTGCTATACCAGCGGGCGAACTGCTCCTTAAATCTGGATTCCCCTGCGGACAAGTTGATGGAGTCCACGCTTTATCTGGCCTCACAACTGTCATCATTGCGGGAAAATGGATTGCCGCAGGCACAATTTGATGAACTCTATGCTCAGAAGCGGGGTCAGCTCCAGCAGCTATTTGCCATGTATGCCCGCACAGATACCGATATTTTGATAAACCAACGTCTGTTGTCACAGCAAAATAATGTGATAGATATTGCCCCTGAACAATTCCAGCGGTTAAGACAAGCGTTTTTATCCTCCCTGACACCACAACTTTTGAATAAAAAGCTGCAAGAGATGTTGTCTCAAGAAATCTCTTTTATTCTGGTGCAACCAAAAGGTGAAGCGACGATTGATGTTAATCACATCAAAAATAGCTTTAATCAAATTATGAGACCGGGGCCACAGCCGGAGAAACCGAAAGAGCCTAAAACAGTGAACGGTAGGGAGTAAGAGGGTAAACGGGAGCTCTGGTTTCATTCCCCCCGTAATATTTGGGCATTACCCTCGAGACTCTTTTCAAAACACGTCTCAGGAGGTTAATAACTTATGCCTGACTTTTCCCGCAGAAAAATATTACAAGCAGCTGTGGTCGGAGCAGCGGGTTCATTACTGCCCGCTTCGATTCGCAAGGCTCTAGCCATACCCGCCAATAACAGTACTGGTACTATTGATGATGTAGAACATGTGGTGATTCTGATGCAGGAAAACCGCTCCTTCGACCATTATTTCGGCACGTTGCCTGGCGTACGTGGCTTTAGCGATCGCATCACTATTCCACTCTCCGGTGGTCGCAACATTTGGCAGCAGCAGGGAAATTGGCGGCTGGTCTTGCCTTATTATCTGGACAGCCGACGCGGTAATGCACAGCGGGCTGGAGGTACGCCTCACTCCTGGAATGATGAACATTCCGCCTGGGACAATGGCCGTATGAGTGCCTGGCCAACCTATAAAACGACAACCTCAATGGGCTATTACTGCCAGACTGAGCTGCCGTACCAGTTTGCTTTGGCCAACGCCTTCACCTTGTGTGACGCATACCATTGTTCGATCCATGCAGGAACCGATCCCAATCGTCTGTTCCACTGGACCGGCACCAACGGTCCCAGTGCCGCTAACGTTGCTGCAGTGATCAACGAATGGGACTCTCCCGGCCCTCCAGAGGAAGGGTATACATGGAAAACCTACCCAGAACGACTGGAGGAGAGCGGCATTAGCTGGAAAATTTATCAATACCTGCCGGACAACTTCGGTGATAACCCGTTGGCCGGTTTCCGCCAGTACCGTGCCGCCAGTGTCAGAGCCGGTAATCCGGCACAACCACCGGAAGGTTTCCACGATTTTGTGCCTTACAGTGATGAACTTGACGAGAGAATTCCACTGTACAAGGGCAACGGCAATACTCTGCCGGCTGCCAGTGATGGCGATCTGGAGACGATACTGGCCGGATTCCGCGACGAGGTGAAGAAAGGCAGGCTGCCGCAGGTAAGCTGGATCGTTGCACCGGCGGCCTATTGTGAGCACCCAGGGCCTTCCTGCCCTGTACAGGGTGGCTGGTTCATTCAGGAGATCCTCAATGCGCTGACAGACGATCCGCAGGTGTGGAGCAAAACGGTATTGCTGGTGAATTACGATGAGAATGATGGTTTCTTTGACCACATTCCTTCACCCTCCGCACCGTCGCTACGGGAAGACGGTAGTTTCGCCGGCAAGTCCACGCTACCCTTCGACACCGAAATCTTTCAACACGTAGCTCCAGAGGGATCGCAGGGGCAACCGCCACCAGATGGACGTATTTATGGTCCTGGACCGAGAGTGCCTATGCTAATCCTGTCGCCCTGGAGTCGCGGAGGTTGGGTTAACTCACAGGTATTCGACCATACCTCAGTCCTGCAATTTTTGGAAAAACGCTTCCGGGTATGCGAGCCGAATATCAGTGCCTGGCGGCGTGCAGTGTGCGGTGATCTCACTTCAGCGTTCAACTTTGTCAATCCCAACAGTGAAGTGCCCCATTTGCCTGACATCACGCGACAAACAGCAGACAACCTGCGCCGGAGCCAGGAGGCGTTACCACGGGTGCCGTTACCGGAGGTTGAAAAGCAGCAATTGCCGTTTCAACGGCGACAGATTCGCCCGTCCCGCGCGTTGCCTTACCGACTTAATGTTGAAGTCTCGGCTTATCCTGATAAGGGCTTACTGACACTGAGTTTTCACAACACGGGCGAACAGGGTGTGGTATTCCACGTTTACGATAAGCTACATCTGGATGAGATCCCGCGGCGTTATACCGTTGAAGCAGGTAAGTCGCTCAGTGATGACTGGCAGACGGCAGATGACTATGATCTTTGGTTGCTAGGACCCAACGGCTTTCACCGTGCGCTGAGCGGTTCACTGACACAGCGGCAGCCAGAAGTGCGTCAAATCATGAATGATACCTGCCTGCACCTGGAACTGAACAATCCGAGTGACAAAACGGTGGAGATCATCATAAAACGCTGCCCTTATACATTGCAGGGGCCGTGGCGCATTAAAATGCCAGCGGGAAGCTGTCACAGTCAGACTTTTGACACCCGTATCAGTGGTGGCTGGTACGATATTTCACTGGCAGGGCCGAAAGGATGGCACCGCCGCCTGGCTGGCAGACTGGAAAACGGTGAGCACAGCATCAGCGATCCGTTGATGGGAAAGGAATAAGATAATCGTGCCTGATATGCGAAAAACGGAAAATGGATTCTATCTATCGTCTTAAGGGGCGGTTTAACCCGCCCCGATTTAAATAATTAATGTTTTCTGAAACCATTAATTTATTTCTTCGCGGCAGCCCGTAACTCAGTCACGTTTTTACCCCCAATGCCCCAGTTATCTGTTTCTACTTCATCAATGATCACAAAAGTCGTTGCCGGGTTTTTCCCAAGTACATCGACCAGCAATTGGGTTGCACCTTCAATCAGTTGTTTTTTCTGCTCAGCGGTGGCGCCTTCACGGGTAATTCTGATGTTCACAAATGGCATAAAAATGACTCCTCTTTGGTTTGTTATAGACAAGTGGGTACAGAAAGAACAGTCTTATTTATTGATATATGGATGTTTATCTGGCTTTCTTCTCTTCCGCAGTGGCGATCCAGGCGGCGCAAAACAGTGTCAGACGAGCGAAAAAATAGAAGAATGCCATTAAGCCAATCACCGAACCAAAAGCAGCACCCGAAGGGGAACTGGCAAGGCGTGGCAGCATCATAGTCATAATATATTTAATAATTTCAAATCCAATTGCGGCCATTAGAGTGCCTTTAAACAGCGCTTTTCTTTCAGGGCGATGACGCGGCAAGATCCACAATATCCAAAGGAATAGCAAATAATTGGCTGAAATGGAAATAGTCATGCCAATTGATGTCCATACCGGCCGGAGCCATTCTATACCTTCCAGTCCGAGGGCGTGGACGATGGTGGCCTGGGCAGAGCCTGCTATGGAAGTCAGCGAAAGGGTGATGACCAACGCAAATAGCAGACCGAATAAGGAGAAAAAGTCGCGAATATATTGAAAGTAAATTTTCTCTTTATCTTCATGATTACGTTCCCAGACATCTCTGGATTGGGCGAGTATTGCCTCACGTAAATTACCAACCCAGTTCATCCCTGAATAAAGTGCAATCGCCAGACCCGTCAATCCCACGGTTGTTCTTTGGTTGATTGCCGTGTCTACGCTGTTTTTCAGGGTAGTGGCGAGAGCGGGATCACTGATGCTGTTGGCGATGCCATTGATCAAACGTGCCAGTAAGTCAGGATTAGAGGCCAATACAAAACCTACGACGGCAAAAGAGAGCATCAGGATTGGGATTAAGGATAGAAACGAGAAATAGGTGATGGCAGCACCAAATTGGCTACCCATTCGGTCGTTGAAACGTTGTGCTGCCCTAATAAAGTGGGCAATAAAAGAAATTCGGCGGATGGCATTGCCAATACGGATGGTTACGGAAAGTGCTTTTTTACTGCCATATAGCCCTTTCTTTAATGGTGTAAGTTCCTTCCCTGTATTGAGTTGTTCCCTTTTTTCATGGTTAGCTGGCATTACATCCCCTGGCGAAAAAATATATATGCGAAAAAAGAGTAACAGGCAAAATGAAAAAGGCAACTGGTCAGGGAACGTGAAGAAGTACGGTAACCTTATATGGCTACCGTACAGAAAATCAACCGTTGATCACGATGATCAATCTAATTGACGCCCCTTAACTTCACTGTGGACTGTCGGAAGTGTCGTATCGTGGTTCTCATTTTTCACAAAAGGTACTTTACCGGAGAAAATATCTTTTTGTGCAGAGGCTGCCAGACCTGTGAGGGAACCTGGTACATCAATGCCTAAGTTTTTGCCTTTATCGTATCCTGCGATAGATTGTTGGTTAATTTGCGGGGTATTCAGCGAGACAGCACCTTGTGCGCTATCAATTTTGCTGCCCACTAAATAGGTTGTTCCAGAAACATCCAGATTAACCCCTTGAGTACCGGTTAATGTTGTTTGCTTACCTACAGCTTCTCGATCGAGAGTATCGTAATTGCCTTTGAATTTGCCATCGAAGCCCTTGAATGTGGCTTTCAATTGATCTGTCAAACTGGGTGCCTTATCTCCGGTTTGAGCGTTGTCGGCAGTCGCGGTTTCAGTTGTGGCCGTCGCTGGGTTTTCTGGAGAGCCTTCCGCTACGGTAGGAATAGCTTCTTTAGAAGCGGCATCTCCTTTGATGGTTTTGCTATAACCCAAGCCAGCATCCAGACCTACATTCAGGCTATGAGTGCTGTCCTTGCGGCTTTCGACATTGAAATTGCCACCGACGTTGCCCGTTACCTGGTCAGCATCGACATTGGCGCCTTTAAGTGAGGTATCTCCTGCACTGGTCAGGTTGACATTGCCGCCGGAAACCTGTGCGTTACGGTGTGTAGTCTGATCCAGTTGGTTAACGCCAAATTTCAATTCACCGCCAATGTTATATTTGCTATCGATAATTCTGTTGGCCGGATCGTCTGTTGTTGCAGCATCACCTGTCGCACCATCACCCCCTTCTTTGCGGGCGGTAGAAGACATACCACCTTTAGCTTTAGCACCGACATTCCAGCCATTGGCGTTGGCAGTATCCTGAGCCGAAGTCAGTTCGATTTTCCCACGCTGTGCGGTTAAATCTACCTGTTTGCCGGAAACGTTGGCACCTTGTAATGTCAGATTATTGCCTGCATTCAGATTTACCCCTTGTCCACCAGTGATATTGCTGATTTGGGCGGTAGTGTTGTTCTGATTGTCGGTGTTATAACCGCCACCGAGGCTGCCACTGAAATTCTTGCCATCAGGGTTGGTTCCCACAGTCAGGGAAATCTCCCCATTGTAACCATTGCTTTGTTTCTCATTGCGAGTGGTGGCTTGGTTAAACTGAATATTTCCACCTGCATTAACGTTGGCTGAACCTTCACCTGCATTGATTGAAGTGCCTTGATAGCGCGCATCTCTGGTCACCTGAACATGAACGCCGTTTTGGGTGTTGATACTGCTGGTCACTGCGCTGCTGGTGGTGTTGGATGTTTCCTGGTAACTGCCATTGCCTTTGCCATTGACGGAGATATCTGCACCGGTTGTGGTGTAGACGCGCAAGCTGGCATTGCCAGTCGTATCAGCGGCATGAGCGTTTTGGCTGTTGGTTGCCGCTTCACTGGTATGGCTGCCAGCAGTTAGCGAGACACCGCCTTTGTGTGCCTGGTATTGCGTACCTTGGTCATAGATATCACCGTTTGTAGTGACTTTGACATCACCCGCCTTAATGGTAGTCACTACCGCATTAGACTGATGATTGTTGGTGTAACGGCTGTTGCCATTCATCGCCAGTTCAATACCTGCATTAGGCAACCCCGTCTTCGTGATGGAAGCATCCAGTTTTTTATCTGCGGCGGCCTTAGCTGTTTTTTCTACAGGGCGGGTAGTGGCACTGTAATCAGCAGTTCCGCTGATCTCACCACCTACCTGTAATCGATTGGTTGAGCTGGATTCGGTATTGGCCGTTGCCACATTTTTAATGCTACCGGCATTAGCCTGGTAGGAACCTTGCACTTGATGATCCGTACCCTGTTGCTTCAATTCACCCATTGCATTCAGCTCAAGGTTGCCTGAAATCTGGGTTTTCGCCACCTCTGCTGTGGTTCGGCTGTCGGACTTTCCATTGCTGTTGTAAGTTCCTTCAACACCACTGCCGAGTTTGTCCATACCGCCAGTGACAAACACACTGCTGCTCAGTTTTTCTTGTGAGGTTGAGGTTGAGGTGCTGTTTTCACCAGCCAGCAACGCAATGTTATTCCCAGTAATTTTCGCATCGCCCTGGGTTGTGACCAACTTAGAGCCAGTCACGGTGACATTCTGGCCCGCATTTACGCTAAGATGACCCCCATTCAGTTCTGATGGGCGTTGCGTTGTATTTTCATCTTTCTGTTTGTCAGTTGTGTGTTCAAAACCTACGCCAGCACGGTATTGGTTATCTTTCATATCCTTGGCGTAATACTGCCAGTCAAGATTGGTTTTTTCCTGTTGGTACTGATTCTTCTCACCATAATTCAGGATATTGATATTGCCTGACGTATTCAGTTGTAGTTCGCCAGCACTTTTTGTCAGACTGCCAATGACATTGATGTCTTTATCACTGAGTAATTTCAGATCTGCATCAGAAATCAATTGACTGCCGGAAGATTTTTCATGCTTGTTGTGTTCTTGGTTAGTATTTTTGGTGATATTGAAGATGGTTCCCTTTCTTTCATCCACCTCTTTAGAAATATGGCTGACGGCATTATCGATAGTTAGCTGCCCTTCATGGGTTCTAACATAGGCACCTTTTTGGGCTTTGACTTTACTGCCCGTAATGGTGACACCATTTTCACCAGTCAGCAGCAAGAGTTCGCCAGCCGTCACTTCGGAAATATGATGGGTTTCTGATTTATCGCGGTTATCTTTTTTGCTGCCACCAGCAATACCGCCCCAATAGGTTTTATCTTTGGCAAGGATCTGATCATCAACAAGGGATTGCACAGTAATATTGGCTTGTTGACCCGCAGAAATAATCAGGTTTTTGCCTGAGTTAATGTGGGTTCCTGCAATGTCAATATTCCCTTTCGCATCAATACCTAAAATTCCGCCTGCGCTTAATTCATTGCCGGTACTTCTTTGTGTGGTATTGACCTGATTCCAATGACCCGTTTGCAGTGATGCAGAATGGTTCTTTTTATATCCTTTCTCTGAGGTTATTTCTGATTCTATCAGACCTGCCAGTTTCACATCTTTCTGGGCTGATAGGGACAACAGGTTACCGGCTTTGATCTTACTGCCAAGGACTTCTACATTGCTTTCATCGGCGATCAAATGAACATTTTCACGAGCGTTGATGGTATTGCCTTCGTACTGGTATTTTTCACTCTCATTGGTGACATCATACTGCCAAACAAATTTCTGTTGATTATTAGTGTTGCGGTCAAGCTGGTGAAGCTGTTGCCCATCCAGTTTTAGGTTGGCGCCAGTCAGTTTGACATTATCCCCTTCAATATCGGTTGCCATCACTTGGTTGTTTTGTTTGGCCACCAGCGTGATGTTCTTGCCTGCCAATTGGGTACGGGCAACAGATTCACTGATTTGCTTTTGTTCGGTATAAATACCACTAAAAGTGCTTTGGTGATTATTGCTGCCTGTTTTGTCTGATGAAGATTGATTCAGGCGTCCTTGGGACAGCACATTATTGCCGCGCAAGGTGATATCCCCGCCTTTTAGCGCCGCAGCTTCCAACTTCACATCGCCGTGGGATTCAACATCAATGCCATCACTAGCGGTTATTTTGCCTTTTAAATTGACTCCGCTCCCTTCCGCCGTGTTCAGCAGCCGAATGCGTCCTGCCCGCATACTGCCCAAATAATAGCTGTCGAGTGCGCCAATATCCGCTTGCTGGGTATCTAGGATGCGACCATCGGCCGAAATCTTGTTATTCCCCGTTGTGATATTGAGGTTTTTGGTGGTGATCACCTGACCATTAATGTCAATTTTAGGGGCAATCAGATTCAGCACGTCATTATGGGATAAGCCATTGTTTCTTACATTCAGGGCGTTCAGGTTATCAAAGGTGTTGAAGCCTTGCAGGATCCCATTTTCCACCAGTGGATTACCGACAACCAATGACGCCTGATTGGTATTAATAAAACCACAGCCGTTACAAGTGATACCGTTAGGGTTTGCCAGTATATAATCGGCGGCGATACCAAATATTTCCTGTTCGCCGAGCAAGAATGAAGGGTTACGGCTAATCACCTCATTTAAGATCACACTGGCAACTTGTCCATTGAGGTTACTGTTGGCAGATAATTCCCCTGCCAATTGTGATGTTCCATTCTCCAGGGAGTTATTGAACACCGCCCCCATTTGATTGACGTTGAAGTCTTGGTATTGGTTATGTGATAACCCTGATTCGGAAGGCGCAACGATATTGACTACTGTTGCACCGGTATCAGCTTGCATAACATCCGGGCTGTGGGTGGCATCTCCACCAGGCGTAATATCATTGGCAAAACTGACTGAACAGCTTGCCAGAATAATTGCCATAGCGGCGGCAAGTTTGCCCGTGGGAGACAGTTTAAATTTTTTACTTTTCATATAATTTCCTTATTTGCTTCTTTAATTGCCATGTGCAGCGCTCTGGGGATCATTGTTCTAATAATCCCCACAACTGGCTGCGGTTAAAAAATCAAATGGTTCAAAAAATTAAAAAGTGTAAGAGAAACGGGTTAACAGTTGCATAGGTTCATCCGTGTGCCTATTTTGGTGAGAAAGCAATTTGCCTCGGCTGAACTCAACATCCGCAAACAGTTTCTGATAGCGTAGTGTCAAACCTGCACTTAATCCGGCACTGCTTTTCCAGCCGTCCTGACTGCGATAGCCTTTAACCTGGCCAATATCCACGCCGGTACGCAATAAAAGTGAACCTTTGGCAATGGGGATTGAGTGAGAAAGTGTATTTCTTAAATACCAGCCGTTATCAGCCGATGACACATTTTTGCTGAATCCTCGCACCGCATTACGGTCGGTCACATTGAGCCACTCAACACCTGGTAGCCCATCTTGACTATATTGGGCATAAAATTGGCTGCTAAATTGGTAAGGCATATCTAAGAGTGTGAAACGCTGTTGTAAATTTGCCGATAATTTCCCTTTGATAAACTGCTTATTCAGGCTGGCTGTAGCGGTTTGGGCACCAAACCACGGCATTCCCCGCTCAATACTTATATTGAGGGAGATCAACCCTGAAGGGATAATTTGTAAGTGGTTAATACCCAGTTCGAGGACACTCAATGTCTGGCTACTAACGGTGAGCTTGGCTTCTTGGAAATGGTTGGTGTAATTCTTATAAACCAACTGGGTGTTTAATGTACTAATTTGCGACTGGTTACGATGAAAAACCCAATCAGCGCGAATGCCTGTTTGTTGTGAATTCCCGTACAATTTGGCCGAATGTATTTGTAAACGGGGATGGCTGGTGTATTGGGAATAACTGTTGAATCCACTCAATGTTACGGCTCCATAGGGGAGCGAATAGAGTAGAGTATAGGCGCGATTATATTGGGTATTGGGTTTATCTACGGTACTGGCGCCGCTGAGGCTAACAAAGTCAGATAACCCCAATGGGCTATCGACACTGGCATTGAGTCGCGTGATCCATTTTCCTGTGCTTTTCTGTCCATAATTATCGGTTGTGGTGGTTATTCTCCACGGGGAAGCGTGCCGATTGTGTAGCCTGACGATAGAACCACCATTAACGGTACCCGGTAGAATATCGAGAGTGGTTTTGTTTGATTGCAGGCGATTCGCTTGATCCAGCCCTTGATCAAGTTGATTCAGGTTGAGTGGTTTATTTGTCAAACCTGGGAATAGTGTTTGGCTATTGACCCAACGGTCATCTCCTTCTATCGCCTCGACAAAACCTTCAACGACATTGATCCCCAGTTCGCCATTGGTGTTGGGGGGAATAAACTGAACTCGCGCCGTAATATAACCTTTAGCAATATAAAGGTTGGTGATTTCCGCTGACAGCTTGTTGATGTCATTGCTGGTGATACAGCTATCGGGCAGGGCACTGAGTGTATTCAGATCTCCCAGAGAGAGTAAGGTAATGCCTTGAAGATAAACCCCATTAACCGCCAAACAGGGCGGTGCTTCCATCACTACGGGTGAAACGGTTTGTGGAGAAACGTTATCTGTGCGATTAATCAATCCTTGATGACGGCGCTCTTCAATTAATTGGTCTATTTCCCGCGAACTATCCTGTAAGGTTCTTCTTGCTTCATCTGTAGAGAAAGCGGTTTCATCTGTAGGGAAAGCTGGATTAAGCGCATCAGGCGATGCGTTCACCTGAAATGCAGTACATAATAAGATGAAGATTGTCGTCCTTTTAATCATGGGAATACCCAAATGACAATAGTTGATGGGAAATGTATCGTGTTGGGTTAGGCTTAAACATCCTAGTCTATTAATTAAGCATTAGAGCATAGAAAATCTTTTATGTTGTTCTGATTAACAAATGTGTTTTGTTAAGAATTATAATTTCTAGTTATAAATTTACATTAGTGATTTATGATAATTCATTTTAGTTATGTATTATCTCAATGTGAAGAATTAAGTGAAATTTAATTTGGTTAATCAATGTATCAGCAGAATAATAAGGTGTAATTAGGAACTTTTTCTGTATTTCTGGTCTATTAATTTAAAAGTTTTACTTATGGAGTGTTGATGAAATATATTGAAGTGGAAGAAATGTAAAAGGTAAGAACAGATATTTTTTAGTCAGATTGTTTGGCTGAAAATTAATCATGCATGTAATTATAAATTCATCTATCTTTATTTATTGTGAAAATAATTACTATATGAAAATCTGACAGCGGAAAAAAATCAGAAAAATAAATATAAAAAAGAAAAACAGGAATTAAAGTAAATTGGCGGGAATTTTGAGATGTTAGAATGATTCAGCCAATGAATAATATTCATTGGCTGAAAGGTTACTACTTAATACTTAATTAATAAGATATTAAGCAGAAATCGGTGCGCGCCAGTCGTCAGAACCAGAAGTACCCGCAGTAGTGTGTTCCCAGGTAATCTTACGATAAGCAAGAGATACACGAACTAATTGAGTGAATTCTGATTTAGCTGGATCTTGGCAGTGTGGCATTTTGCAATCGATATCAACGATAGTTGCATCTTCCAGTTTTGTAGTAAAGAAATGCTCTTGTTTACCTTCGATTGAAGTACGGTACCATTTCAATTCTACAGTTGGCAGCATTTCGCCAGAAGCCAGTGCGTTGTACAGCAGAGGAACTGATTTATTCAATGCAACGGTAAAGCGGAATGGCTTATGCGCACGCTGACCAGAAGGCTGTCCTGACTGTGGATCAGTTGGGACAGTGACAATGTGGTCAAATTCTTGCACCAGCATTTCGTCTTCATGACCCTGAACAAAGATATTACCTACGGATTCAGCAGTGAATGAGCGAGCGGTAATATGGCCCTGAGTTTTACCACGGATGGAAATATAACATGGAGTTGGCATATGAATATCCTATAAAATTTACCAATATTAGTGTAAGTGTTCATTCCTTGCGTGATTATTCCATATGTTAATCAAATGAAATTATCGCTTACCAAACACTCGATGCGAATAATAAAGCTGAAATTGTCTGATGCAAAGTCATTTGAAAAATGCAATATTCACTCTAATTCAATGACAAATAATAATTTTATAATTATTGCCGTTACAAAATTTATAGCTGATTTTTTATAAACAATAAGCCTATCTAACTGGTTTAAAAATGAGCTATGACTTTTTGGTTTTTTTAACTTTTTGATATTTCTTGTTTTTTATTTTTTTGTTTAAATGTTTTTCATGATCATTTGAAAAGTGTTATCTAGATCAAAAAAATGAAAATAACCTGGATTGTTATGACACATAATTAATCAAGATAAAATAAAAAATGATATTGATGATGATTATTGATAACGGCCTATAAGGTTATATTTTATTCAAGTGAAGATGAAAAATATTTCTTTTAACGCAAATTATAGGTAATCGAATTACATACTCTTACAGAGAGTAAAACCAAACTTTTCTCTATTTTTAGAGCAAAAAAATGTTTATAACTTGATATGGGTTTTGATAGGAAGATTAAAAGCTTGAATAGAGGTCTTTATCAATTTGTGTTTAGGCTTTACATCAAAAAAATAAAATGTCAAACTCGAACTTGACGATTTTTCGTATCGATGTTATTTCCACGATTGGATAGGGTATATCTGATTATTTAACTATATGTTGATATAAAACTATTCGTACCTTCAAATATAGTTGTCTTCTTTATCTTATTTTTTTAGGAAGATCTTCTGTATTTATTATATGGGTGAACATTGGAATCATTCTCTCACCAATAATGAGTTGTTAGACAGTTCATGGTTGTATTAGCCAAAGGATTCAAATATGAGTAAGAATAGTCCAGGTAGCGTAGCTCCGAAAGAAAGAATTAATATTAAGTATGTTCCTAATAATGGTGACCAGACTGCAGAAGTTGAATTACCTCTGAATCTTCTGGTTGTGGGTGACTTGAAAGGAAAAAGCGAAGATACGCCAATTGAAGAGCGGCAGGCAGTTTCTATCAATAAGAACAACTTTAATGCCGTAATGAATGAAGCGAACATCAACATAACTTTTAACGTTCCTAATCGTCTTGATGGAAAAAGCGAAGAAGATATGCCGGTTAATCTGGAAATAAAATCGCTGAGTGATTTTTCACCAGATAATATCGCGAAGAAAGTACCTGAATTAAATAAACTTCTCGAACTTCGTGAGGCATTGGTTGCATTAAAAGGTCCATTGGGAAATATCCCAGCATTTCGTACTCGTTTGCAGTCACTGCTGGATGATGAATCCGTTCGTGAGCAACTCCTGAAAGAACTTGAAATCGTCAATAAAAAATAACTGGTTAAAGGAATTTTTAAATGGCTCAGCACGAAGAAAACAGCACAGCTATTGCTTCTGGCGCAACGACTTCCTTGCTTGATGAAATTATGTCTCAAGCGAGAATGACTCCAGAAAATGACGGCTACTATATTGCTAAACAAGGTGTTGCTGCGTTTATCGGTAGCATCCTGGATACTGGCTCTAACGACGAACCAGTCAACAAACTGCTTGTTGATAAGATGATCGTTGAGTTGGATAAAAAGCTAAGTGAGCAGATGGATGAGATCATGCACGCTAAGCCGTTCCAGGAATTGGAATCTTCCTGGCGTTCACTGAAAATTTTGGTGGATCGCACTGATTTTCGTGAAAACATCAAAATCAACATCCTTCATGCCACTAAAGATGAACTGTTGGAAGATTTTGAATTCTCCCCTGAAATTATTCAGTCCGGCTTCTACAAACACGTTTATTCCTCAGGCTATGGTCAGTTTGGTGGTGAACCTGTTGCGTCCGTCATCGGTAACTACGCGTTCAACAATACTACGCCTGATATTAAATTGATGCAGTATGTCAGTTCGGTTGGTGCGATGGCTCATGCGCCATTCTTGTCTTCCGTTTCACCGGAATTCTTTGGCATTAACAGCTTTACTGAGCTGCCTGCTATCAAGGATCTGAAGTCCGTCTTTGAAGGCCCTTCACATACTAAATGGCGTGTGCTGCGTGAGTCAGAAGATTCACGTTACTTAGGTCTGACCGCACCCCGTTTTTTGCTGCGTCTGCCTTATTCCAGTGTTGAAAACCCAATTAAGAACTTCAACTATCAGGAAAATGTCAGCCGTGACCACGAACATTTCTTGTGGGGCAATACTGCGTACTTGCTGGCTAGCTGCTTGACTGACAGCTTTGCTAAATACCGTTGGTGTCCAAACATCATTGGTCCACAGAGCGGTGGTGCAGTAAGCGATCTGCCAGTTCACCTGTATGAAGCAATGGGTCAGATTCAGGCGAAGATCCCAACAGAAGTTTTAGTCACTGACCGTCGTGAATTCGAACTGGCAGAAGAAGGCTTCATTACCCTGACCATGCGTAAGGGTAGTGATAACGCAGCGTTCTTCTCGGCAAACTCGGTTCAGAAAACAAAAGTGTTCCCAAATACCCGTGAAGGGAAAGCGGCGGAAACTAACTACAAGTTGGGCACCCAGCTTCCATACATGTTCATCATTAACCGTCTGGCTCACTACATCAAAGTGTTGCAGCGCGAACAGATTGGCGCCTGGAAAGAGCGTCAGGATCTGGAACGCGAGCTTAACATGTGGCTGAAACAATATATTGCTGATCAGGAAAACCCACCAACTGACGTTCGTAGCCGTCGTCCTCTGCGTGCTGCTGAAATCAAAGTGCTGGAAGTTGAAGGCGATCCAGGCTGGTATCAGGTAGCGATGCAAGTTTGTCCGCACTTCAAATACATGGGGGCAAGCTTCGAACTGTCTCTGGTTGGACGTTTGGATAAGGAATAATCATGGCTGCGCTGTACAGTTGGAACAGAGGCAGCTCTGCCAGTCTGTTCGAGCGCATTCAAGGGAAGAGCTCCGGCTCTTCTCGTCAATCAAGGATGCGTGCACTACTTGATTCTATCAAGAAGCATTTGAATGAAGTGCTGAATTCCCGTCCCGGTGCTTGCCAAAGTGCCGTTGATTTAGGGGTCATTGATCTCAATGATGCGACCGCGACATCGGTGGATTTCAAGCAAAGTATCGAATGGGCGATTGAAGAGTGCATCAGAAATTATGAGCCAAGAATATCAGCGGTTTCTGTCAGCGCCATCAATGATGATTCAGATCCGTTGCTGTTGAGCTTTCATATCAGCGCTGAAATCTCTCTGGATGATATCAACGATCTTGTGGAATTTAGCATCCAGCTGGATAACAACCGGCGCTATTGCCTGGAGCGAACTCAATAAATGTCATTTGAAAAATATTTCAGAGATGAGTTGAACTATCTGCGACAACTGGGGAAAGAAGCCGCAGTTGAGCGCCCTCATCTTGCCGCATTTTTGTCAGAACAGGGTTCTGACCCCGACGTTGAGCGTTTGCTTGAAGGTTTTGCCTTCCTGACGGGCAACTTGCGGGCAAAGATTGATGATCAATTCCCTGAATTGACCCACGGCCTGCTCAATATGCTGTGGCCGAATTATCTGCGTCCAACGCCCAGTATGACCATCATCGAGTATACCCCGGATGAAAGTGTGGTGACGAAAGCGACACAGGTCAAGCGTGGCACACAGATTATGAGCCATTCGTTGTCGACTCAAGATGATATTTATTCGAACGAAAAATCGGACGGCAAAAAAGACGATCATGATCGCTGTACGTTTACGCTATGCCGTGATGTCTGGCTTTTTCCACTTTCTATCCGTGACATTACCGTCAATAACAGTAATGAGACCGGAATTATCGGTCTGGATTTTACGTCGAAAACAGAACTGAATCTGCATGAGTTGGAGCTGGACAAACTGCGTTTTTATTTAAGCGGTGATAACTATACCACCTCCCAACTCTATTTCTGGCTTTGTTACTACTTCAGAAAAGCAGAGTTGGTGGCAGGCGATACCGTGATCCCTCTGCCAGATTTTGATTTTGTGCCTGTGGGATTTGAGCGGGAAGATGCGTTACTGCCTTACCCCAAAAATGCCTATATGGGATATCGCATCTTGCAGGAATATTTCTGTTTCGCGGAAAGTTTCCTGTTTTTTGATGTGAAAGGCTTCCCGGAACTGCCGGAAGATCTGAAGACCAAAGATTTCAAACTGAATTTACATTTTTCTCAGGCATTGCCACCAGAAGCCAAGATTCGCCATGACACTTTTCGTCTGCACTGCACACCCGCAATCAACCTGTTCCCCATGGACAGTGAAGCAATTGAACTCAATGGCAGCCAGACTGAATACCCATTGAAAGCCAGTTACAGCTTTCCAGATAACTACGACATTTTCTCCGTTGATGGCGTAGAAAGCTGGCTGACAGGGGAAAATGGTGAACGCAGTCGTGCCCGTATTGGTGATCGAGTTTATACCCCGTTTGAAAGTTTCAATCACCAAATAGATAACGAAAATGAGCGTTCGATGCGTTATTACCGTATTCGGGTGAAAGAGTCACCTTTCCGCCGGGGATTGGAACATTTCATCTCATTGGTACGGGGAGATGAGGCAGATTTGCTCAGGCTCAAGCTGAAAGAAAATATTTCGATCAGTTTGACCTGTACCAACCGTGAACTGCCTTTAGAGTTGCGGGTTGGCGACATTAATTACCCCTCAATCGGCAGCCCGTCATTTGCGACATTCCGCAATATTACGCGGCCGTCAGTGCCTCTTTATCCCTTGTTGGATGGTGGTTTGCACTGGTCACTACTGTCAAATATGTCGCTCAACTATATGTCATTGCTGGATAAGGACGCACTGAAGCAGGTGCTGCGTACCTACGATTTCCCAAGTATTCATAACCGACAGTCCAAGCGTTCATCGCAAAAACGGCTTGATGCTATTGAAAAAATTGAAACAGAGCCGACAGATCGTCTGTTCCGTGGTCAGCCTGTACGTGGATTGCGCTCAACACTGTATATCCGGCAACAGGCATTCAACTCAGAAGGCGAGCTTTATCTATTCAGTACGATTCTGTCACGGTTTTTCTCACTGTATGCCAGCGTCAATGCGTTTCATATGTTGAAGGTAATCAATTTAGATAATCAGGAATGTTATGAATGGCCGGTACAGATAGGTCAACACTCGTTGATGTAATCACTGAACAGGATCCTGCCACGCCGCTGGCATTGGATATCTCACAGTACAACTTTTACCAATTGGTTGAGCTGCTTAATCAGTTAGCGGTAGCGTGGGATAAAACCGGAGAGACAGATCGTCCTGATCTGGAATCTATCCGTTTCCGTTCCAGCGCCAGCCTGGCATTTCCGACCCGGGATGTCATCTCGCTTACGCAATCCAAAAAGGGATACTTCGAACTGGAGGTTTCCTTTATGGGATTGCATGGCAGCCAGTCCCCGATGCCAGGCTATTATCTGGATTCACTGGCATGGGAAGAGGCCCAGGGGGAAAACCGTCTGACGGATTTTCTCAACATTTTCAACCACCGTTTAATTACGATCCTGCATCAGATTTGGCGGAAATACCGCTATTACATTTGTTTCAAGAAGGGTGGAGAAGATTATTTTTCCCAGCGTATGTTCTCTCTCGTTGGGTTAGGCAGTGATGTCAACCGCCGGATGCTGAACATCAACCACAGCAAAATGCTGGCGTACGCTGGATTGCTGGCAAGCCCCGGACGCTCGCCAGAAGTCATATGCAGCCTTGTTTCCCACTGTTTTGATTTGCAGGACGTTACGCTGCACGGCTGGCAATTCAGGAAAGTCATCATCCCGGTGGATCAGCAGAACCGTCTGGGGGTAACCAATAAAGGGCTGACAATTGGTGATACCAAGTTATCGGTATTAGGAGATAACTTCACCATTGGTTCTTGGGTTGGGGATTATAGTGGTAAGTTTTTGCTTAGTATCAATGACTTACCTCGTGATCGGTTCCTCTCATTCCTGCCTGATGGCAAAAACTATCTGCCGTTGGTGATGTTCATATCTTTTGTCATGCGCAGCCAGTTTGCTTGGGAACTGCGTCTTAGTCTGGCTGAAAATCAGGTCAGCGGTATGGTATTGGGGGCAAAGCAGAATAACCATTTGGGGTGGACCAGTTTTCTCGGCGAACCGGAAAAGAAACCCTCTGTCATCATTTCAGTTATGGAATAACGACCATGGAAAAACATCAACCAATCCTTTCATTGCGGGTTCTTAACAGTGAACAGCTAGAAAGTGGTAAAGCCGCCAACTGCCAGTTCTCGACACAGGGGGGTACGGTCGGTAGTAGTGAAAGCCACCTTTGGTCTGTGCAGGATCAGCAGGGCAATGTCTGCCCGTCACAATTCGCCATTAAATGGCAGGATGGGGCATTTTGCCTGCAAGTATTTGCTGAATCAGTGCAAATCAACAATGCAACTTTGACGCCTGAGTCGGGTTTGATCCTGTTACAACAAGGTGATCAAATCAAAGTAGGGAATTTGTCGATCAAGAGCCATATCAGTTTTTCTGAGGCAGATCGTGTTGATCCTTCAATGATATCCCCCGAATCGTTGGTTTCCAGCTATAGCAATCCGTTGGATGCCATGATGGAAGGTGCACCCGTACAAAAATCTGTGTTTGCCCACGATGAAGGCATTGCTCCAACGGTTATGCATCGTTTCAGTGATGATCCGCTACGGGTACTTGATAGCGAGAGCTTGACTACATTGAAACCCAAGGTTGAGGCTGATGATACGGAACAACTTTTGCCGCCGGATCATTACCAAAATCCCCCATTTGCTAACCCTATTTCTGATAACCGAGGCAGTGTTATGGATCAGGAGTTCCTTGATTTACCAGACATCGATTCCGACAGACAGTACGAAAGTATGGATGTTGACCATGTCGCCATTACTCCGCTCATGCGTGGGCTGGAAGCTCGTTTGCCTTTGCACGACAGCCAGCAGGCGAATGATTTTCTGCAGGAGATGGGTAAGACCATGAAAGCGGCCATTGAGGGGTTATTGGCCCTCCAGCGTGAACAACATGGGTTGCGTGATAAACAGCTCCGGCCTATCGAAGATAATCCACTGCGCCTGAATATGGATTATGACACGACTATGCAGGTGATGTTCTCTGATCAGAAAAGCCCGGTTCATCTCTCCGCTCCAGCCGCGGTAGCGGAAAGCCTGCAAAACCTGCAATTACATTATCAGGCTAACCGAATTGCCATCTCTGCTGCACTGGACACCATGCTGGAAGCTTTTTCTCCAGAGCAATTGCTCCGTCGTTTCTCACACTATCGTCGTAGCAACGAAGTCAGGAATAAAGACGCATCCTGGGCTTGGGAAATGTACACCAACTATTACCGCGAATTATCTTCCAGTCGCCAGCAAGGATTCGAAAAATTATTCCGCGAGGTGTATGAGCAGGCTTATGACCGCGCATTGCGTCAGGGCTTGGAGGAATCCAGCAATGACACATTCCGCTAGTCGCCGTATATGGGCTGTAGGGATTTTATTGCTGTCAGTGATGTTGCTAAACGGCTGTAGCAGTGCATGGAACGCAACAAAAAAAGTGGGCCAGGTCATTTGGGACCCTTCCACACCGGTAGGTAAACCCGATGAGCAAGCTTCTGTTGCCAACATTACATTGCTGGCCGAACCCGACATCAACCCCAATGAAAGTGGTGAAGCGGCCCCTGTTGAAATGCATTTGGTTTATCTCAGTGAGGATTCGCGCTTTCTGGCTGCCGACTATGACCAGCTTGATAGCGATAAGCTCGAAAAAGCACTGGGGAAAAACTACATCGATCATCAGGATTACACCCTGTTACCAGGGCAATACAAGCCTCTGGAACAGATCGCATTGGAAAAGAAAAACCGTTACATCGGTGTCATCGTTCACTATGCAGATGCAAATCAATCTGAATGGAAAAAGATCATCCGAGTAAAAGACATCGGTCGCCATTACCACATCTTGGTGCATGTCAGAAATAACGACGTCGAACTTAGAAAAGAGGAGGAGTAATCATGCCGGGCAAAAATCGGGTGATTTGGCACGAAGGATTATTCATCAAACCACAACATTTTCAGCAACAACAAAAACATATTGATTATCTGGCACATAGCCTTGTTTCAGTATTGACACCTTATGCTCACGGTTTCAGCTCCCTGAGCATCAATGATGATTTGCTCAAACTGGGCCGTATCGGGATTAACGAAGCCAGCGGCATTATGCCTGATGGCACCGTTTTTTCTGCCCCTAGCCAAGATTTACTGCCAAAACCGTTGGATATCGAAAATATCAATGACCTGAAAAGCAAAGATATTTATCTGGCGTTGCCAATGTCCAGCGATACCATTCGGGAAATTGCTGATCAGGGTGCAGAAACGCAAAGTGCAGTGCGTTATCGGGAACTTTCCACTGATGTCCGTGATCTTCACACCAAAGGCGGCGATTCCTTTGCCCTTAACCTTGCCCAACTGACGCCAGTTCTGATGCAAGGCTCTGAGGACATGAGTGCTTACACCACCATTCCACTGTGCCGCATCAAAGAAAAGCAAAAAGATGGCAACATTGTTCTGGATAACGAATTTGTTCCGACCTGTTTGTCGATCTTCGTGGCCGACAAGCTCAAGCGTTTCATGGTGGAAATTGATGGCCTGCTGACCGAGCGCTCAAGAACACTGGCTAAACGCATTGGTTCGCCGGGTCAGCAAGGGGTGGCGGATGTCGCAGAATTTATGATGCTGCAATTGCTCAACCGCGTTCAGCCGTTGTTCAACCATTATGCCAAACAAACCGTTTTGCACCCACTGCATTTATATACCGAGCTACTCCAGACTTGTGGCGAGTTGAGGACGTTCACCGATGCTAGCCGCCTGCCAGGGGATATATTGGCGTATGACCACAATAACCTGACCGATACCTTCCAGGATGTGATGCTCGCAATTCGTGATGCGTTGAATGTGGTTCTGACCCCACGTGCAACTTCAATTGCGCTGAAACAGAACGAAGGTGGCATTCGTGTGGCAACGCTTCACGACAACGATCTGTTGCGCAAGTCCGAATTCGTACTGGCAATCAGTGCCAGCACCCCACAGGAGCAGCTGCGTCGCCAGTTCGTCCAGCAAACCAAAGTCACATCGATGGAAAGGATCCGCGATCTGGTCAGCGTCCAGTTGCCGGGCGTGCCATTGATTGCCCTGTCCGCTGCGCCTCGCCAGTTGCCGTATCACTCTGGATATACCTATTTCCGTCTGGATCAGAAGAGTCCGGCGTGGAAAGAGATCCAGCAAGGAAATTCCATCGCGTTCCACGTATCAGGGGATTTCCCTGACTTAGATATGCAGCTCTGGGCTATCAGGGGCGGTAAGGAATAATCATGAGTGATATCAATGTTGACAGTCCGTCACTGGAAAAGTCTGAAACGCTGAAAACGTTTCAGCGCCAGTACCAGCTACCGTTGCGTGGTGAAAGCCTCAACCCAATGATCGATGCCGCCACCCCTTTGTTGGGGATGGTCTTGCGTTTGCAGGATATGACTGATCAGGCACTGCCAGACAAGCTTTACCAACAGGTTGTTACTGACATTCGAGCCATTGAGCAGTATCTGCAAACCAAGGGTTATGAACCCGGCGCGATTGTTTCATTCCGTTACGTACTGTGCACCTTCATTGATGAAACTGCGTTGGGGCACGGCTGGAACAGCCAGAATGGCTGGTTGAAGCAATCACTGTTGGTGCACTTCCACAATGAAACTTGGGGAGGGGAGAAGGTTTTCGTATTGCTTGAACGTTTGATGGGAGAGGCACAGCGCTACCAGCATCTGCTGGAGTTCATTTACCTCTGCCTCTGTCTGGGGTATCGCGGGCGCTACAAAGTCAGCACCCAGAAAAGCGATGACTTTGAGCGCTTGTTCCGTCGGTTGCAGCAACAGCTTCACTCACTGCGCGGGGATACTCCGCCGACCACGCTATATGTCAACGTCAACGAGAGTAATGCGCGTTATCGTTTGAGCAGACGATGGACTATCAAGCACCTGTTTGTGATTAGCGTGGGCTTGCTGGTGGCTGTTTACAGCTTTTATGCCATTCGCCTCGGTGATCAGACCCAAGACATATTAAAGCAGCTAAGTAACTTATTGAGATAGGAAGTCGCCATGATCCAGATTGATCTGCCTACCCTTGTAAATCGTTTAAACCCGATGACGCGCCATGCACTGGAAGCTGCTGCGGCATCCTGCGTCAGCCTGCAACAACCTGAAATCACGGTTGCGCAGCTGCTGCTCCAAATGATCGATACGCCACTCAGTGATGTGCGACTCATCCTCAGTCAAGCAGACATCGATAAAGATCTGCTGAAAGAACAGCTCGATCAGGTAATGACGCACCATCAATCGCTTGTGCAGACCTACCCAAATTTTTCCCCAATGCTGGTGGAGTGGTTACAGGATAGCTGGCTGTTGGCTTCCACAGAGATGCAGCACACCGAACTGCGCAGCGGCGTTATGCTGATTGCGTTGTTATTCAGCCCACTGCGTTACTTGGCACCACAAACGGCGCGTTTGCTGGCAGGTATCAACCGCGAATTATTGCGCCAAGACTTTGCAGAATGGACAAATGGTTCGGCTGAGCAGCCTTTTGCGGACAACAGTAATAAAGATGGGCAGGGCGTACATCCGGCAAACAGCGACAGTTTGCTGGCACGCTTTACCCAGAACATGACCGAACAGGCACGTCAGGGCAAGCTTGATCCGGTTTTATGCCGCGATAACGAGATTGATCTGATGATTGACATCCTTTGTCGTCGCCGTAAAAACAACCCCATCGTCGTGGGTGAAGCGGGGGTCGGTAAAAGTGCCCTGATTGAAGGTTTGGCATTGCGCATTATTAACGATCGCGTACCGGAAAAATTGCGCAACAGTGAACTGATGACACTGGATCTGGGAGCATTGCAGGCAGGGGCAGCGGTTAAGGGCGAATTTGAAAAGCGCTTCAAAGGTATCATGGCTGAAATTAGCCAATCGGCAAAACCAATCATCCTGTTTATTGATGAAGCCCATACTCTGATCGGTGCGGGCAACCAGGCGGGAGGTTTGGATATCTCCAACCTGCTGAAACCTGCTTTGGCACGTGGTGAGCTGAAAACTATCGCAGCCACCACATGGAGCGAATACAAGAAATATTTTGAAAAAGATGCAGCATTGTCCCGTCGTTTCCAACTGGTGAAAGTCTCTGAGCCAACAGCGGATGAAGCAACCGTCATCATGCGTGGCTTGCGTGCCATTTACGAGCAGGCGCACGGCGTGCTGATTGATGATGAAGCCCTAAAGGCCTCGGCGGTATTGAGTGACCGTTACCTTTCCGGTCGCCAACTGCCAGACAAAGCCATTGATGTGTTGGATACTGCCTGTGCCCGTGTTGCTATAAATCTGACTTCACCCCCGCGCCAGATCTCCTCATTAACTACCGACCTGCACCAGATGCAAATGGAAATCGACGTGCTGGAGAGGGAGCAACGCATGGGATTGAACATCCATGCTGAGCGATTGGAAGAGTTGCAAAACCAGCAGAAAGACGTTCAGCAGCAACTCACCGCGCTGGAAATTAGCTGGCAACAGCAGCAAGAGTTGGTGAAACAAATCATCGAACTGCGCCACCAATTACTGGCTGATGATTCTTTCGTTGAAAATGCGGTTGAAGAGATTACCGGGGATGAGGATAAACATGAAGCGACTAAGCCAGGCGAGACAACAGAAGAAGCCGAGGTAATAGAAGAAGTCGCCGACGAACAATCCTTGATCGAAAAACTGGCGACACTCAATACGCGGTTGGCAGAACTACAGCAGAAGCAAACGCTGGTTTCCCCACATGTGGATAAAACCCAGATTGCGGCGGTGATTGCTGAGTGGACGGGCGTACCATTGAACCGCTTGTCACAAAGCGAACTTTCCATTGTCACTGAATTGCCTACTCACTTGGGACAAAGCATCAAGGGGCAGGAAATTGCGATCCAGTGCTTGCACAAACACTTACTGACTGCTCGGGCAGATTTGCGTCGTCCGGGGCGTCCTCTTGGGGCATTCCTGTTGGTAGGGCCAAGTGGCGTCGGTAAGACAGAGACCGTCCTGCAAATTGCGGAACTGATGTTTGGTGGCCGTCAATACCTCACCACCATCAACATGTCTGAGTTTCAGGAGAAACACACGGTTTCCCGTCTGATCGGTTCACCTCCGGGTTACGTAGGATATGGCGAAGGTGGTGTACTGACCGAAGCCATTCGCCAGAAACCGTATTCAGTTGTCTTGTTGGATGAAGTGGAAAAAGCCCACCCTGACGTACTGAACCTGTTCTATCAGGCTTTCGACAAAGGGGAACTGGCAGATGGAGAAGGACGCATTATCGACTGTAAAAACGTCGTGTTCTTCCTGACGTCAAACCTGGGCTATCAAACTATCGTAGACAATGCCGAACAGCCAGCGCAGATCAACGACCTGCTTTACCCTGAATTAGCGGCATTCTTTAAACCAGCACTGTTGGCGCGTATGGAAGTGATCCCGTACCTGCCGTTGGGCCATGAAACGCTGAAAACCATTATTCAGGGCAAACTGGCTCGACTGGATACCCTGCTGACCCAACGTTTCAACGCAGAAGTCACCATCAGCGATGAGGTGTCCGAAGAGATCCTGCAACGTGCTACCCGCGCGGAAAATGGTGCCCGTATGTTGGAGTCCATCATTGATGGCGCACTGCTACCGCCAGTTTCATTACTGCTGTTGCAGAAAATGGCTGCGGGTACACCAATCAAGGCCATTCGCTTAACCGTGGTTGAACACGAATTCCATGCAGAGGTTGAGGAGGCAGAATAATGAAACAGCGGCTGAAAAGCGCGTTAGCGTTATTGGAAAATGACACTGTAGAACAACTGGTTGACCATTTTTTGCAGATCAGCCATAGCTCGCGTTTTGATGCCCTGTTGGTTTTCCTGCTGAACATCAACGAAAACAGGTTGGAATGCTACAACTTGCCGGAGACTCAGCAAACCAGTTCGCGCCGATTGCAAGTGGACATTGATGACGTCAATAACCCGTTGATACAGGTATTACGCAAGGGAACCCCAACTGTTTGGGATTTCCTTAATCACGGGGCACGCATTGACGAGCCATATTTCCGCACGTTTATTGCAGAACTTCCGCATAACTGTGGGTTGTACGGCATTCCCCTGTTTGATTGCAATGGGCAGGCTTGTGGTGTGATCGCTATCTTTGCCGAAAATGTCCGCTATTTCATCAACAATGAAAACATGTTCGGCATCTATTGCCATGTCATGCAGCATCGCCTGAAAAAATTGCAGGAACTCGAACAACTGCGCGGGCAGTTACGCCAAATCCGCCAGGTATTTCAGGTTCAACGCCAAAAAGAAAAACAATTGGATGAATTGCTTGCTTCCCTGAGTGAATCGAAAAACCCGGCGGTGGTCAGCAGTATCTCCGTGGATTACAGTCATATCGATAATCTGCCAAAGGCCATAGAAGAATTTGAAAGCGCCGTGTTGATTCAACGTCAGCGTCAGTTTGGCAACGACACCAGATTGATCGCACAAAGCCTGGGTATTGCTCAGCGGACGTTGGTTTACAAACTGGCTAAGTACGGGTGTAGATTATGAATATTGTTTTAATTATCAGTTCATTGCTCGCTTCATTGATAGGGAACCCCAAGCTTGCAGAGGTGGCAGAACCAAAGGAAGTGGTTGCGGTAAAGGAAGAGCAAAATTTAGATGAGTTGCATAAATGCCGCTTTGAGCCGTCTCCTCTTATTCGGCTGGCATGTTATGACAGAGCGTTGAATAACCTCAAGTTCAAAACGGTGCAAATCCCTATCGAAAATATGGGACCTCTATGGCGGCAAGCGATGGAACAGGAGATGAAACGTACCGATTACTCTACCAGCTTCATTATGACGCAGGGAGAGAATGGTGCGGCACCGATTATCTTGACCACGCCCGCGATTGGAGTGCCTCCCCCACGTCCCGTATTAATGCTCAGTTGCATTGACAGTATCACCCGCTTGCAGGTAGCACTGCCTAAGCCCGTAGAGTCAGGGGTTGTCACCGTGGCGACGGACAGAACTGAGTACCGTACTGAATGGTTCGTGCGGGAACAGGGTTACTTATGGGAATCCAGCCGTGGTTTACCGGGCATTGAAGAAATCAAGCGCCTGATGAACAGCGACCGGATGAGTATTACAGGCAGTAATGGTAGCCAGATAACCTTTAACATTTCTCAGTTGGAGCAGGCAGCGAAGCCATTACGTGCTGCTTGCCGTTGGTAATCGACATGGACATCAGAACACAATTCGATTGGTTCGGCTCCCTGCTGGCCCCCTTGTCCGACGAACAGATTGGCAAGGCACTGGGAGACAACGAACCTGCATGGGAATACATTGACAGCGAAATGATCAAATTTGGTTCGCTGTCACATGGAGCGCTGGATGTTGAAGAGATCCAACGTCAGGCACTGCAATTATTACGTGAAAACAGCAAAGACTTCCGGCTGGTGGTTCATCTGCTGCGTACCCTGCAACATGCTGGCAACGCGGCTGAACTGATCCTCGCAATGGAGCTGCTGACCGAGTATATCAAAAACTACTGGGAAAAAACCTGGCCAACCAAGCTACAGTTAAAACGTCGGCTGGCACAGCAAGTACTCAAGCGTTTCGACTCCGCCCAGAACAGTTTTATTGAACAGGCAAGCAAAAGTGAACGGGATGATGCGCAAGGGGCGTTGGCACATCTCGCTCAATGCTGGCATGCCAATGAACCGGATCTTGCTAAAGAAGTTGACCAACTGCGCGTTCGTTATAACCGTCAGCCAGAAGCTGTACCTGTGGAGACAAAGTCTGCTCCTGCTGCGGTGCCAGCATCCTCTTCAGCCGAATCTATGGCGCAAACGCCACAGGGTTTTCAAGCTGCACCGATGCCAGAAGTCGACGTCAACAGTTCGAGCGAAAAAGCGTGGAAGCAGACTTTGATAACCGTCGCAGATCTGTTGTGTGAACGGTATCCCGAATTACCTGTTGGTTATTCCCTACGCCGTCACGCGGTATGGCACACCATCACTACAGCCCCGATGGCGAATGCAACAGGCAAAACCCCATTGGCACCGGCTTCCGCCGATCGTACTGCCGACTATTTGGCGAGATTGCCGCTGGCGGACAACAAATTGCTCCAGCAAATCGAGCAAAGCCTGATGCTTGCTCCTTACTGGCTGGATGGTCATGCCATTGCTGCACAAGCCGCATTGCAATTGGGGTACGGGAACGTCGCTCAGGCTATTCGTGATGAGCTGAATGCCTTTCTGGAACGGTTGCCCGTGCTGAAAACCTTAAGCTTTTCTGACATGAGTGCGTTTATTTCCCCTGAAACCCTCGACTGGCTCACGCCTGAGCCTGTGGCAACGGGCAAGGGTTCCGTTTCTGCTGATCAGGAAGTTATCTGGCAATGTTTCCAGCAACAGGGATTGGAAGCAGCCCTGAAAATGCTGGAGGAACATCAGCAACAGTTAACGGAGCCACGGGATCAATTCTATGGCCAATTGCTCAATGCCCAATTGCTTGAAGAAGCCGGCATGACAGCGCTGGCCCAACAGCATTACCGGAATTTGTTACACACGGGACAACACATGCAACTTATTCAATGGGAACCCAGCCTGCTGGCTTTATTGGCTGAAAAACTCCCTTCTCCTCTCAAGGATACGGCTTCAAACAGGAGTGTTAACCCATGAAATGGCCCTCTTTGTCATCTTTGGCTCCATTGAAATCAGCCTTGCCGACACTGGCAAAGTTTAAATCCTTGCCACGCCTCAAGGCATTGATGGCACTGGTTCTGGCACTTATCCCCTGCTTGCTGTTAATTGCGGTCTGGTGGTGGGGGCCGGAATGGAAACTGCGCAACGATTATCCACTGGAAAGCCTTGCAGCGCGCTGGCTGGCAACAATTATCATTGTCATGATGGTCGTATTCTGGGTTGGCATGAAAGCATGGCGTCGTTTGCGGAAACTGGAAAAACTGAACCTTGATGTTGAACTGAAAGTGGTTGATCCGGTACGGGTGGATATTGAACATCAGGATCGCTATCTCGATCACTGGAAATCCCAGTTGCAACGCCATCTGGATTCGTACAATTACCTGTATGAACGTCCGTGGTACATCATCATCGGGAGCCAGAAAAGCGGTAAATCCGCACTGATCAAGGAAGGTTATAAACTATCCGAAATCGCGGCACCGGAATATTTACGTCAGGATAGCGAAGTGCCCCTGATGCTGCGTTGCTGGTTAGGGGAAAAAGCGGTCATCATCGATCCGAAAGGCCAGTTAATTGACCAGCCAGTCCCGCTTAACAGCGACAAACCGCAAATCAATAGCCGTCTGTGGGAAGCATTGCTGAACTGGTTGGCTGAAAACCGTCAGCGCCAGCCACTCAACGGCATTATTCTGACCGTGGATACCCTGCGTCTGATGGCTGATAGCCGTGAACAGCGTGAACGCTATGTGAGGGAGATCCACCAGCGCCTGCAAGACATTCGTCTGACCTTCCACAGCCAGTTGCCGCTCTATTTGGTGATGACTAAAATTGACTTATTGCACGGCTTTGAGGCGATGTACCAGTCATTGGATCGCAAACTGCGCGACCAGATTTTGGGCGTGACGTTCAGCCTTAACAACCGCGATGAAAAAGCGTGGCGCAGTGAACTGGAAGCGTTCTGGAAGCAGTGGATGAACAACCTGAATTCAGCGATGCCGGACATGATGCTGAACAATGTGGACGCTAACCAGCGCAGCGCCCTGTTCAGTTTTACTCGTCAGATTCAGGGGCTGTACAGCTATATCACCCAGATGTTGGAAGATATTTTGTATAACGATGAACACCACCGCCCTACTTTGCGGGGTGTCTATTTGACGTCGGCCCATCAACGGGGACAGATGGATGACCTGTTCACCCAGTCCGCTTCGGCCCAGTATCACCTGGGATCGCAGGCGTACCCGACCTGGCCGGCTGGCGATACCCTGCCGTACTTCACCCATTCGCTGTTCGAAAATGTCTTGCTGGCCGAGCCGAATCTGGCGGCGGAAAACCGAATCTGGCTGAGCCGCAATCGTCGCCAGTTATATACCTTCTCCGTGGTCAGTGCGTCGGTCATTCTGGCGATGTGGGGGGGCTGGCATTACTTCTACCAGAAAAACTATCGGGCTGGTGAAGAAGTGCTGGCGCAGGCGAAAAACTTCCTGTCCGTCCCGCCCCCGAAAGGGGATGACCGCTATGGTAACCTCCAGTTGCCGCTACTCAATCCCATCCGGGATGCGACCCTGGCTTACGGTAACTATCACAACAACAAATCCTTTCTGACTGACATGGCGTTATACCAGGGAGGCGGGGTCGGGCCGTATGTGGAAGGCACCTACCTGAAACTGCTGGAGCAGCGTTTCCTGCCGGCATTAATGCTGGGGTTACTGGATGACTTAAATCAGGCCCCGGCCGGCAGCGAAGAAAAACTCGAGATCTTGCGTGTGATGCGCATGATGGAAGATGCCAGCAAACGTAATAGCGGTCTGGTCGCCCAGTATATGCGTGAGCGCTGGAGTAAGGCATTCCACGGCCAGCGTGATGTGCAGGAAGCGTTGCTGACCCACCTGAATTACGCGCTGGAGCGTACTGACTGGAAGGACAAACGGGATAAAGGTGAACAGGATGCGATGGATCGCTTCTCTCCGTTTGTCAAACCGATCCGGCAGGCGCAGCAGGAGTTGAAAGCGCTCTCCGTCAACCAGCGAGTGTACCAGAACCTGCGTATCAAGGCCCAGGATGCCCTGCCCGCACCGATCAACCTGCGTGACCAGATTGGTCCCAGTTTTGACAGCGTGTTTGTGGCCAGCAACGAAAAACGGCTGGTGGTACCGCAATTCCTGACCCGCCACGGCTTGATGGATTACTTCGTCCAGCAGGGCAATGAGCTGGTGGAGCTGACGGCGATGGATAGCTGGGTGCTGAACATCAAGAATAACAGCCCGGAGAAATACTCTGAACAGGCGCCGTCACCGGTGAACGATAAGTACAGTGACACCGATCAGTCGCGGATCCAGCGCGAAATCACCGAACTGTACGTGGCCGAGTACACCGCGACCTGGCGGGCAGCGATGAACAACCTTGAAGTTCGTGACTTTGATGATTTGCCGCAAGCCATCAGTGCCATCGAACAGGTGATCAGTGGTGAGCAACCCCTCAAGCGGGCGCTGCAAATCCTGAGCGATAACACCAATCCGCCGCTGATAAGCAACTCGCTGAGTGACAAGGAGAAACAGGTACTGACGTTGAAAGAAGACTACCGCCTGTTAAACCGCATTAGCCGCGACTTTGCCCCGGAAACGGGAGTGCTGATTGAGCATGGTGATAAGGGCAGCACGTTACAAAGTGTCTACCAAAAACTGATGGCACTGCACCGTTACCTGCTGGCGATCCAAAACTCACCGGTCCCGGGTAAGGCTGCCTTGCAGGCCGTCCAGATGCGTTTGGACAAGAACAACAGTGACGCCATTTTTGAAGTGCAGCAGATGGCGAAAAACCTGCCGGAACCGCTGAACCGCTGGATTGGTGAGCTGGCTGAGCAGGCGTGGCGCGTGGTGATGATGGAAGCGGTCCGCTCGCTGGAAGTGGAATGGAACGGCACGGTGGTCAGGCAGTACAAGACCTATCTGGCAGGGCGCTATCCGTTCAATCCGAACGCCCGTGAAGAAGTGCCGTTGAGCGAGTTTGACCGCTTCTTCCGGCCGGGCGGGACGCTGGACGCCTTCTATCAGCAAAGCCTGAAACCGTTTGTGGAAAACAACCTGACTACGGGCACCGACGGCAAGATGCTGATCCGTCCCGACGTCATGAAACAGCTGGCCGTGGCGAACCGTATTCGCACCACCTTCTTTACCCCCCAAAACGGCCTCGGCACCCAGTTTGCCGTTGAACCGGTGAGCCTGACTGGCAACAAACGCCGGGCCTTGCTAAACCTCGACGGCCAGCTGGTGGATTATTCCCACGGGCGCAGCAATGTGGCACGTCTGGTCTGGCCAAACTCGATGCGTACCGGCACGGAAAGCCAACTGACCCTGATGCCAGCGAAAAGCAATCAGGCGCCGCGCTCTGTCAGCTTTAGCGGCCCGTGGGCCCAGTTGCGGCTGATTAACAGCGGCAAGCTGACTAACGTCCAGCCGGGCTTCTTTGATGTGCGCTTTAGCGTCGATAATGGCGAAATGACCTACCGCATCTATGTGGATGAATCGGATAACCCGTTTGCGGGCGGACTATTCAGCCAGTTCAAACTGCCGGACACCCTTTATTAAGGGGAAGGCAGCGCGTCAGTCTTGAGAGCAAACCCGCCCCCTGCCTTCGGGCAGGGGTTTTTTAAGGAGAAAAGCGAGAATATGGGCGAACATCCTGAAAACCTCATCATCCGGGCCGGCGGCAGTCCGCTGAATTTGCCGGAATTTGCCGTTATCCGCGATGAAATTAACAAAACCAGCCATCCGGCGCAGCCAGAAGTGAACTGGCCACTGGTGGAATCCCTGTCCCTGACGCTGTTCAAAACCAACGGAGTCGATTTACAGACCGCGATTTACTACACCCTGGCGCGGATGCAACTCAATGGGCTGGCGGGGTTCACCGAGGGCTGTGAACTGCTGGCGGGGGTTATCGTCAGTGAATGGGAGACCTTGTGGCCGACCCAGCCGCAGGTGCGCACCGACCTGCTGGAGTGGTTCCATGCCCGTACCAGCAGTGTGCTGCGCCAACTGGATTTTGCCGCCAGCGATCTGCGGATGATTTACCGCGCCGAACGGGCCCTCCAGTTGATTATCGACCGGTTGCAGCAATCCGACCTGAAACGCCTGCCGCGGGTGGAAAACCTGTTATGGTTCTTCCAGAACGCAGCGAAAAAACTGGAAAAACCCCGTCAGGCGGCGAAACCGGTGGCGCCATCGGTGCAGATGCCACCGCTGGTTTACCTGTCCCAGTCGGAAGCCGAGCCGGAAATGCCTCCGTCCCCGTCACCCTTGCGCCATGACCCTCAGCCTGTTCCCGATAATCAACCGCGGGTGCGGGTCCAGTTTCCTGAACAACCGCCTCAGGGACTCAATGCGTGGCAGGGCTTTGGCCTGGGCACCCTGTTGGGCTTATTGGTGTTGGTGGGCGGCTGGCTGCTGTGCTACAAGCCCCTGCAACAACAACTCCAGGCCATCACCGACCACCCCGCGGGAGCCCGGTTGGCGTGGTTATATCAGCCTGAACTGGCGAGTTATGCCCACCAGCTTGAACGGCTGACGGAGACCTCGCCCCGGGTCACCTGGGAAGCGGCCCGCCGCCTGACGGCGACCGCAGAACACCAGTGGCCGCAATCGCCCGCCCAGCAGCAGGCGACCCGCCAATGGCAGCAGCAGGTGACCGCCCGGATTGACAGCGTGCCGCTGACAGGCAGCTGGAATACCACCCGCGACCAGCTTCAGCAACTGGCAGACAAAATCCTGTTGCAGGAGCGTACCCGGGGCAGCTTCACTTTGTCCTACCTGAAAACCGCTATCTATGACATCCAGCGCAGCCATGGCAGTGAAGTGCCACTGGAAGAACAGTTGCGTCAGTTGAGCGTCTATGCGGCCAAAGGGGAGCTGGCACCGCCGGTACTGCTGAAAGGGATCGATGACCGCTTTAACGCCCTGCTCGGTCGCTATGACCGGCTGCGTCAGGCGACCGAACAACGGGAAAGCCATGATAACAATGCGGCCGAATATCCGGCCAAAGACCAGCCCCCTGCCGTGACACGGGACGGCGGGCATTAATCAGGGAGACATCCGATGTCATTGAAAAAGAACATGGCGAAACTTCAGCAAGGGCAGACTCTTGTCCGGCAGGGGCAGTCGTTTATCCGGCAGGGGCAGCCGGCCTCGCAGATGGCCGGCATCTTGGGGAGCAGGGGTATCGTCCCCGATGGCGCAGGGCAAACTGCGTCCGGCGGTCAGGGACTGGCCGAGCGGGCTGCCAGCGGCCAGCATGCCGCCGCCAGGGCGCTGCAAAAAGCCAGCCAGACGCTGCTCGACGGGGGGGACAGCGCCCCGAGCGGCTTGCAATTTACCCTGACGGCGGGCGGATTGCCGCCGCAGACCTTTGTCGTCACCGATTTTACCCTGGATGAACACTTTTCCCAGCCGTTCACGCTGGAAGTGGGGCTGGCGAGTGCGGATCCGGCCATCGACTTTCCGGTGGTACTCGACCGCACCGCCACCCTGACGATCACCCAGGATGGGGTAGAAAGCCGCAGTATCACCGGTATGGTCGCCAGCTTTGAACAGGGTAATACCGGGTTACACCAGACTACCTACCAGATGAGTATTCGCCCGGACCTGTGGCGCACCACGCTGCGGCAAAACTCGCGCATCTTCCAGCAACTGAACATTGCCGCCATTATCACCACTATCTTGAAAGAGCATGGTATTCGTGACGTCATCTTCAGTCTGCGCCACGCTCACCCGGAGCGGGAATTTTGTGTGCAATACCAGGAATCTTAAATCAATATAATCAATTGAATATAAAGGATATATTATCATTATTTTATTTTATGCCCCTTTTAATGCCCCCGAATTTTTTACTTACCTTTATTTTCCTATATGACTGATTTTTATTATTTATATCATTAATTGTGCGATTTTCAATCATCTTAAGGCAAAAAAGCCGTGAGGGTTAAAAATGGTCAGATTTTACTACCATTTTACGCTCAGGGCTTAAGATAAAAAATGTTCATTTTTACGACATTGATCACAAATTGAAGTGGGTTATTCCTGTGGCTGAGAGCGGGCTTTCCTTTCTAATAATTCTCCAGTATGAGAATCGAAATAACGGCTGGGCCAGATCTCTGAGGGATGGATGCCAAGGTAATTTGCGATAATCCATTCACCTTTCGGCCACGGTCTGCTGAATGCGTTTGCCAGTGTTGATGAACCGAGTCCCGCTTCACGAGAAACAGCCGCTAAGGTTGTACCGCGTTTACGTAATGCAGCGATAATATCGGCCTGATGCCAGTCAGTTCTAATGTTGTTATTCATTCCTGCTACCCCTTCCATTCATTAATATTGATGGTGGTGATTCAAGGTAGGGTTCGCATTACCGGTAGCTACCCTCCGGCGAGGTCGAAACCTCCCCTACCTGAACCACCATTGAATGGGTGTAAACAGGCGCACTGGTAGAAAAATCCTACCAGTGGGTAGCTATTTCAGGGATGCGAAGCCCCGACCATTAGATTTGGCTAATGGCGGGGACACTTTAACTGATTGTTTTAGCTTACTCAATAACTGAACGGCTAAGTTTAACGGCTATAAACCCGTTCAACGTAACGCCCGCGCCCATCACCGTGCCCCAAATCCATTGATACGAGTGCCCGTGCTTCCTGACGGCTAAAACCCTTCTGTTGGTAAAAACTCAGGGCATCCTGTGCCCACGCATAGCGCAGACTATGAGGAGAATAGCGGCCTGTTAAACCAATCTTTGTGGTATGTGTCCGCCAGTAATTCATGGCCTGCTTGAGATCGGGCTTATCAATCAACCTGCCGCCACGTTGTTCTGCAACAGCCATGGCCTGTTCTACAGCCTCTTTTACTGCTGCAACATCCAATACACGGGTTTGTCTTGGTCGGCCACCTTTTGTACCGAAAACAACATGCAGTTTCGGCTCTGGCTGTTCTAATTGTTTGCGCCAGCTTTTCAATGATGCACTGCATTGCACCGCTTCCTGAGAACGTAATCCCAGTAAGCGGGCAAGTTTCAAGGTGACGGCAAATCCAACATCACGTTCAAGCGCTTTCTGATAAACAACCTGAAACGTAGTATCAGGGATCGCTTGTTTCGTGCCTGCTCGGCTGGTGTCACTTAATCCCAATGACTGATTACTCAAACGCGGCGAGGTTTCCAGTTTTTCTCTGCCTGCAATGCGGAAGATATTACGCAGCGCGGACATTTCATTTTGTACTGTTCGTTTGGCAATCCCCTGAGATAAACGGGCATCAACGTATTGCTCTACATGTTTGGTTTTCAAATTCTTGAGACTTTTCACCTGAATATTCAGGCTTAACAACAACGCGCCCAAACGTCCTGCAATCCGAATACGATCATGACAGGTCTTATGGCTGCCACCACTCTGACGCGCAAAAAACTTTAATTCTTTAATCAATCGGCTCATTGTCTTCCCCTTGCTGATACCTGACAACCTACAATCTCTGGCGCTCGACCGTTCTGGCAAAACAGAAAATACCTGCTTTGCCCTTGATCGATATCTGTGCGCCAGAGTGAACGCAGGTTGAGGTATTGCGGGGTATCGGTTGAGTACACGGTACTGCCGCCTGCGTGTGCAGGTCATCCCCACCGGCAAAAAGCCAGCCTCGATATCGTCAAGTTCTCCTTTTTCAATCTAAAAATGCAGTGTCAGATTCACTGAGTGGTGAAACAGGCCTGAGCCTGTCAAGGTTGTGATGTTATTTGGCTGCGGCGTCACTTTCAGCGGTAAACCGGCAAAAAGTGACGCCTTAACTCCAGCAAACAGTCAGCAAAAATCATGCGAGCGTTGAAATGCCAACAGGCACAGCAAAATGCCGCAAGGTTCGGTGTCAAACGGGAACAATGAGTTAATTGTTTAGGTGTGAAATGGGTTCAGGACGTCACTCGATCTCACTATGCAAAAGTTAAGTGAAGATGAGGTCTGATGTTGATATGAAAGAAGTGCATGGCTCAATGTTCAATGCACTTGGGAGACAATATACAAACACCTTTTTGAGGTCTTTTTCAGTTTAAGAGACTTTCACCGCCAGACGAAGGGTTAGGTGTCTGACGATATCTGCTTCCAAAAGTGCGCAGATGTACCGCATGGTATGCACTCCCTTGCAGGCTACGGGAGTTAATGAGATGGTCTTCCCCACCTTGTGAACCATACTCTTTATAGAGTATTTTTTCTGGAGAGTCCATCATGCAAAACGTCACCCTTATTGGTAT
>NZ_NKHQ01000077.1:0-85781 GCF_014467265.1 Xenorhabdus sp. TS4
CGAATTGCTAGAAAACTTCTTTCTCACACGTTGGGTATTTTTGCCAATTTTAAACAAGGTAAAAGTCAACGCGACTGGCTTCAACAAGCCAACGTTATAAGATGTTAAAGTCGAGCATCGCGTTGTTATATAGTGATTTTATTTATCTATTAATGAGGTGGTATAGCCTAACGTATAGCAATAGCCGTTATCCAAGCCGCGCTATTCATTAATTTCAAATATATCCAGTGATAACCTGATATTCCATTATCAATAAAGCAGAGTCAGCACACTAAACGTCCTGAGCTAATGACTGACGACGAATTTCGTCGAGATTAAGTAGGTTAGTACGTTTAACGTTCTAAGCTATGGAGGTTGCGACGTTTTGCGTCGGAACCTATTGAGCGATAGAACTGACAGCCAACTGATAGCCCTGCCAGTAAGAAGATTTCCCCATAACAGTGATCACCTGACCTTTCCGCAATAGCATCACCGATAGCGCCATCTCATCAAAGCCAACGACACGCAGCGGATAATCACTGCGCTTCTCGCTCTGTACCTGCATAGTAGCAACTACCATCACTTTATCTGTCTGGCATTTGATGCGCTTGGGGGCAACGGTTATCTTCCCTGTGACTGTGGCGACTATCGATGATGCGTTCTTTTGCTTTCTTCGTGCCATTTTCCACCGTCTATAGATGAACTGGTTTTTCAACCATGATAATAATCAATAAGTTAAATCACTGCGAACGTAATACGTATGGAGTCAGTTACATTCAGCAAAAGGTATCATCGAAATGGTGATACCCACTTTAAAGATGGTCACGATTTTGACCATGTTGTTTTATAGGGCTTTTTATGGACGGCTTACTCAAGCCCTCCTGCGTTGTGATTTCCACAATAGAGATTTAGCCAATTTATTCGAAAATCACGCTCTAACGAAAAAAACGCGAAATAACTGTACCACTTGGAGTATTTTACTTTTATATCAATCAATTAAGGTGGTGCGGATACGAAAAATAACTGCGCCATATCTGTACCACCGCTCACGGAAGCAATGACCTGTGGCAACCGTGGTGATTTCCACCCTAGTTGCTTAACTCATTGATTTCTCCGAGGCCGTCACTTTGACTACCCGAGACATCTCTTCCGTAAATTCGTCTTTATTCCAACCGTTGGGGAAATCCCAACGGTTACTTTATGTGCTGGAAAAAACGACTTAACCCTTTGTTTCTAGCTCACTCTTTTGGGCACACCTCTTATTGAGTTGTGCAAGTTTTGTGAGTCAGTATTACTGCCGCGCAAATTTTGCAAGTAACTATCAGTTACGCTCAAAGTCCGATTATCGGATATTGGGTTTTGCATACCGATATTATCGATGCTCAAAATTTAATCAGATCCCAAGTTCGGGATCTGATTAAATATCAATTGGTTAGATGCTATTTTAGCCATAAAATCACCAGGCTGATTTTATCGAGGGGCCAAACTGACCCGAAATAATCGGGGTAGTGCTTGCCTCGAACACTGTTGATGGTATTTTGCGCTCTCCGATTTTGAAGCACTCAAAATATAAGCAAATGCCAAATCTGGCGTTTGATTGAATCTCAATGGGTTATCACCTAAGCCCGAATTCGGACTTTGCTCTACCGTCAGATTCGTCGGTAGCCATTAAGTTATATACGGGAAGATCACGCATGTACTAAAGTAAAAGGTGTTTCGGAAATCGAAATACCCAAGGTGGGATAGCCCATCTTGAGATGATCTGGTTTTTTCTTCATGGTTAAAATCAAATAGATGCATTAATGTTAACCGTAACCTATTGATTATTAATAACTCTGTCTCTGTGCCGGAAATTAGTAAAATTAATGGGTTACGCTAAATGGGATTTGAAAGCCTTTTTAACCGATTGATATTCCACAATTCCCGCTCAGAACCGGAATTCCTGCACCGTGCGGGAATTTGGTTAAATCAATGAGTTACCTAAATTCCGCCGATGAGAATAGCTTAATCTCTGGGTTGGGTTTTACCAGCACATTCGCTTTTATGCTGTATGACTGGCTTAAATCGTTAAACTTGGTTTCTGCGGGAAGCCCATCCATCAGATACAACAAGCAATCTTTACCATAGGGCATAACTTGTAGCATATCCGTTAGCATCATTGGTCCTCAGATTGTAGTTGAAGGCTTCCAGATTCTTGTCTTCATCGTCTAATAGTTCCCAGCCTGAACAGATAGCTTCCATCTTGCGTGTGGTGTATTGACTGAGGTGGCGATAACCCGTGCTGACAATTGACTAAAGTTGTATTGTTGGTCTTTGTTCTGTTTGTGAGCTGCTTTGCGTTTGAAGCGACCTAATCCCAGTATCTCGGACATCGTTTAATTTGCCATTTGTTATTTTCCTGTTTGCAATAAAGCCTTGTCTACTAGCTTGCGAGCCACTTCGTGAAGCGTGGGTTTAATACCCAGTTCTGAACGGCTGTACTCGTCCCGCTGTATCTGGCGTAGGGCATCCATCTGCTGACGAGTCAGTAAGATGGCTTTGTTATCGATTTTCATACTTACACCTCAATCGCTGATAATTTATACAGTCATATTGTTGCAATATATGCAGCAAATAAAATTAATGATGCAAAATAAGAAACAATAAGATTCACTATAAATTAACGACAGCAGGAAGCGGCAATATCATGAAATACCGCCGTTTGGTGAGGCTTGATGTTAGACGTCCTAGACGTCCGTGTCCAGATGCCGAAAAATTCAGTGTGGAATGTGAAGCAGAAGGTGGTGGAGGTTGCCACTGATCTTGATCATACTGAATTGGTGGAGTAAGGGAATGATTAACCCGCAAAAAATTGCGGGTTATCTTTAAGATTATTTATTTGATTTCCTGAAGAGGATAATAACGTGACTCTATTTTAACGTTGACATCAAAGCCACCAGAATTATCTTCATAAGCGCTATCTAAAAATATAAGGGTTAACTCACCATCTGTGGGAACTGTCCTGTGGAGAACTCCATTGCCAATCTCATAGGTGTTGTCGCCAATCTTTGCGACTAAAGCCCCTCCGGGAGGGCGAGGAGGTACGCCTTGAGGGGCAGACCAAGGGTTTGTATTATCAAGAGTGTACCGAACCCATCCCGAAGCAGTAATAGAGATCACGTCACCTTTTTTGAGTACAAGTCCCGTGGGTTGACCTTGTTGAAGTTTTCCAGAAACAGTTCCAGTCCAATCATACATAGCATTACCTCGAATTATATTTTGAAAGCGGAAGAAGAATTAAAATTGTAGTTATTTAGTGTCCGGCATTTGCACCCGGACAGAAATAAATCTGCCATCGGGAATATCGATTAAATCACCGTCTGAGTAACCTTCCCGTATATTTCTGGCGAAAATGGGAGCGTCTGAATGTTCGCGGTGGTAGGTCATTAATTTGATAGAGCCATCGGGTAGGGTTTCGTGATTTACCCAAACTAGTGGTAATTTGTTCAGGCAAAGTGGTATCTCTATATTGCTCCATATATCTCTGGTATTAAAACCGGAAACACCTTTAATATGGTAAATACCCTTGGAGACTCGTTCAGCAGTTGCACCTTCAGAGCCACCATTTTTTTTCAGCGAACCATCAGAAAATAGATTGATTACCGGGGTAATGTTTTTCACAAATCCGCTAGCATCAATATAATGCTGAGAGGTTGACATAATGGTACCAAATCCTTTTGGTAGGGCTTGAACAGATTCGTTTTTATTTCCTGCTGCATTTCTGTCTAGAAAGTAAAGCAAAGTCTTTTCATCATTAGGGAGCCCTTCTATCCTCCAAAATGTTCCATTGGGTCGGAACATATTTATACCTCCCCTTGGTATGTTTGGATTTACGCCTATCCCCCACGGATCTACTGTGAATGCACGTCGAGTGTTAATGTCTACTGCATATCCTAAAGTATCAGAGCTACCACCTCGTACAATACCTGTCTGAATATCATTGCAGTACCAACCATAATTAGTGAAGGCTACAAGCTTATTAGCTTCTTGATGAGGCGCAGATACGATCTTTACAGGGTTCGCTTCTTTCGGTGTTGTTTCTATTTGTTGAAATTGGAAAGAGCCTGGATAAACTCCACCATTTTCGGATACTGCGCCTATGTTACTAATAAATTCTTGTTTATTAGGAATATCAGCCCCATTCTGATTTTTAGCTAGCCTACTTTCGGCATTGGTATTGGCATTGATAGCATTCTGATTTGCGGTGGTTGCTAATGTGTTCACTTCACTGATATGAGAGTCAGTTTCTGCTTTAGTGTAAGTTCCGACATCCTCTGCGTTCAGAGTGATATCAGCAGATAGGGCATGACCATTAACTTTACGCCCAATTGGAACACGGTCACCGGCATTATTGTTTGCAGTATTGGCTAGGTCATATGCTGCTTTCACTGCTTTGGGTGTTGCAGCCATCGTTTCGCTATCACTGCCAGTATCATTACTCAGGACAACAAAACCTTTATCCTGTAATGTTGCATTTGGATGGTTACGGCTTTGGGCGTGCTCATTTATCGCTTCTTTGACATATTCCGGTGTTGTAACAATCACGAGATTGCCATCTTCTGAGACAGGTACATCAGGCTTCTTATCTTGCATAATTATTCCCTCATCTAATCAACAATACACATTGCTAAATAACATGAAGGCGGTGGGAGACTTCTCCGCCGGTGAACATCAACAAAAGGGTTCATCAATACGGGAAAATACGGCTTGACTAATATTTGATAGGTAGCATGTTTTGTTGGCAGGATGACATAAAATGACAGGTAGAGAATTAATAGAGTTTGTCAGAAGACTGATGAAAATTAATACTTCAGAGAGCCTGCTTAGATTATTAAATCATCAATAAAGAAGCTCCCATAACGGAACAAAATCAAGTGGTTAGAACGGGCCGCTCAACACCTATATCATAGTTAAATCAATATATTAGGTGTGATTTGATATGTTTCGGTCAACATACTGTTTGGGATTAGAGAACGTCCCTTCATGCTATATAAATCAGGTGGTTAATATGATTCTTAGTAGGAAAGAGAACACCCCATGAAAGATGAATTCGAATCGTGCGATGATTTCGATGGATTTTAATTCCAACCGGCAAACCATCTCTACAAGCTCAAATATCCGGTAATTCCGTTTAGTTCAAACTTACTCGTTATTACTTCGGTACTTTTTACGTAATCTGAACCCAAGAGTGACAAAATAAATGGCTAGTAAACTTTCAAATGAGTTATATAGCCAGTCCACTTCAATTTCAGATGTCATCCACTTTAAAATTGATAGCGCGAGTAAAAATATCCCACCAAAGATGAATGCTCGAGGTGTCTTATCTCCGAGTGGTAATTTTTTAAATTGTGACATATTAAATCCTTATAATATTTACTGATGGTTATTTGACATGAGTTTCACATATTTGGTTATTCCGAACAACTGAATACTGTAGTTATAAATGCTTCGGTAGTGTGAGATAGTCAGACTGAACTAAATCAGCCAATCTATTCAAAGCTGCTTAATGCGGCTTTTTTCACGTAAAACCACCTTTAATACCTTGATATTACTTATCTTCTGCATGATGCAGGTTTAGTGCTATATCATCGTTCCGCTTGAAACGGAGGCAATGGAAACGAACACAGGGGCTACCCTCTTTAAGAGATATGGTTAAAAATAGCTCAGCATATTTAAAGTACCGATCTGTTATCGATATGCTTACTTTGGCCTGTCCATCAGCCAAATTTTCGCCCAATGAACCCGCTAAAAGAGAAAGCTGATTTTCCCGATTTGAAATCGGAGAAAACATTGCCACTTCTGAATAAGCGACTATGAAATGCAAGTGTAGATGAACATGCCTACCATGTAATATAGCTATTTTTTGTTCACCAATTAGAATTTGCTTAAAGCATTATTCACATAAAAAACCATCTTTATCAATTTCAGTATAAACATTGAGAATCAGGAATAACTAGTCATCTTTGCAAATAGAAACTCTCTCGCTCAGTGAGTAATCACCTGCAAACTGATTAATATCTATACGCGGGATAGACTCATCGAAATGACGATCAACACCGCGAAACTCCGCACTATATATCATAGATACATTCTGTAATTAGTAAGAGAAAAAACTTCATGATACTAACTTGATAGATAAACACTATTGGTCTTTAAAAGTCACCTATTTTTATTGTTTATCCTGGCTTTCAGGAACCGCCAAATTTCAGGGAAGCAGGGGATTACTGCCAGAACAAAAAAGAACAGAGTTAATTTGAATTCGTGTGCAACAAACAAGCCAATGAGAGCGAATAACCCAAACATTGTTGACGTCATCCATCTGATATCATTAAAAATATCCTTTATCATCCAGATAAGCGCCCGCTTAATCCATTGCAGAAACATCAATATCGTCCTTGTTCGCTGTGGTAGTCAGATTATATGTAATACATCCTGGGTACTGACGCACTTTTATCTCCAACTGCTGAAATATTTCTATGGTTGACTTGTGGCGATTATTTGTCCGGGTAAGCAAGCCTATTGCAATTAGACTCGTTATAGCTCTGAAGCAAAAGTTTACGCGATTCGCTATCTGCTCGTAAATTTCCCGCTTCATCTCGAAAAATAGTAGCTTTATTTACTTGATTAAGTGTTGTGTACATCATTCCTAGCGAAAATTCTGGAGAAGATGAAAAAAGAGTGGTTAGCAATACCATCGGAATCTTTGATCCAAATTCTTCAGGTATGTTTCCATTAGGAAGTTGATGGGATTTTATTTCTTTAATGAGTGGGATACCTAAATCTGTTCCTTTATTGACCAATGCTTTGAATTCATCATCTTTTTGTAGCCACTCTGCGTAGAATGCACAATTAAAAATATTAACGAGCGCTTTAATCGTGGCGGCGGTGTGCAGGTGTACTTATGGTTAATCAACTCTTATGATGGAATGATGGGGCATTATTATTGCACGAAATTTCTCATGACGACACCATCTAGTTATCCATCTGAAGATGAACTATTATCTATAAAGCACCACCCGTCTATAAAGTACCACCCATAATTTAAGGCTCTTTGCATCTCAGCATGAGATCTTACGATACGAATTCACTACAGGATAACCTATATATGAGTACCCTTAATAAGCACAAAACAGATAAATAAGCCGCAGCAACCACAGTTTTTTTCGGTTGTTGCGGTGTTCTCAAGAAGCACTTAATTCTATGAGCACGCCGCCAAATCCTTAACTTTAGGAGATGGATTCGTGCAATCAAAAGATTTTTTCTGGCAATATTCTCTTACCGCCACAGTATTACTGTTATCACCATTCAATTTACTGGCATCACTGGCTATGGATATGTATCTGCCCGTAATACCTTTCATCGCTGATGCACTTAGTGCCGGAATAGGAACGATCCAGCTAACGCTGACTGCATATATGATCCTGTTAGGAGTCGGCCAGCTTCTATTTGGCCCTCTATCAGATCGGTTTGGCCGCCGTCCTGTTTTGCTTAGCGGTGGAATTGCTTATACGGTTGCTTCATTCGGCCTTGCCATTACTTCATCCCCCGAAGTTTTTTTGGGTCTTCGCATTATTCAAGCCTGTGGGGCTTCAGCATGTCTCGTAGCCATGTTCGCGGCTGTACGCGATATCTATTCGGGCCGTAAAGAAATCAACGTGATCTATGGCTTGCTCGGCTCTATGCTTGCCATGGTTCCAGCAGTAGCTCCTTTGCTCGGAACACTGATTGACATTTGGTTGGGGTGGCGCGCAATCTTTGGTTTATTAGGATGTGCGATGGCAGTTACGGTTATTGTGGTCTGGAAATTCTGTCCAGAAACTCGGCGGCAATGGACGGTAGACTTACCGTGGTCACAATTACTTCTTCCTGTAAAACGTCTGAATTTCTGGATGTACACACTCTGTTACAGTGCAGGCTTGGGGAGCTTCTTCGTCTTCTTTTCAACTGCCCCTTGGGTAATGATGAGCCGACAAGGATTATCACAAATTACTTTCAGTTTGCTATTTGCAACTGTGGCTATCGCAATGATGATGACTGCGCAAAGTGTGGGTAGTTTGATTACCCGATGGGGAACCCTAAATACGTTGCGGGTGGGAATGTTTTGCCTGATGACAGGAGCGTTGTTGCTATCTGTTGGCGAAACGCTCATACCTGAGTCGGTAATTGGCTTCATCGTCCCAATGTGGCTTGTCGCTGTCGGGATCTCTATGGCGATTTCAGTAGCACCTAATGGCGCACTACAAGGTTTTGATCATATGGCCGGAACTGCAACAGCATTCTATTCCTGTCTGGGAGGGTTATTGTTGGGAATAGGTGGAACACTCACCATTACAATTTTATCCAATGCTACTACCTGGCCGATTATCGCTTACTGCCTGCTTCTGGCAACAGTAGTACTTTGTCTGTCCTGCTTTATTAGCAATGGGGAGCAAAAACAAACAGATCAAAGTTATTAAGTGAATGGTTTACGAATACTGCTATACGGATTATTTCATTTTGAGGATTTGTGCTGTGTTGTCCGGTAAAGTACGATGAATCTAATTTTATTATTACAGTTCACGAAAGGGCTGTATTGTATTTACTATTTAAGCCTCGCGTTTGCGGGGCTTTTTTGCTTTTCTCAGTTAATTTATTGATTTTATTAAATCGATATCCCAGAGAATGACATAAATCCAAGTGACATAAGGCCGACAGTGATAAAAGTAATTCCTAATCCCTTTAATCCTTTGGGTATATTTGAATATTTCATTTTTTCTCGTAGTCCGGCCAGGGCAATAATCGCTAGCATCCAGCCAATGCCACAACCTGCGCCATAAGTAATAGATTCAGCAAAATTATAGTTTCGCTCAACCATAAATATAGTGGCGCCAAAAATCGCACAGTGGATAGTGAGCAATGGCAAGAAAATTCCTAGTGAGTGATAAAGGGAGGGAATAAACTTATCTAGAAACATCTCCAAAATTTGGACAAGAGCAGATAAAACACCAATAAAGGTTATAAAACTAAGAAATGATAAATTTATTCCTTCAATGATCGTATTCTCTTTGAGTATGTAATTATAAATTAAGTTATTGATTTGATTGGATAATATAAGCAATACTGTGACTGTTATACCCAGTTTGAATGCAGTTTTAACCTCTTTAGAAACAGCTAAAAAAGTACACATTCCAAGGAAGAAACTTAGGGCCATATTCTCAATAAAAGCTGCTTTAATGAGTATATTTAAGTGATTTTCAATCATAATTTCCTCCTATGTATGATAATCTTTCTATAGTCTAAATAAAACAGTAAATTACTTAAAGCTATCTTTTAAAAAAATGGGAGGTAGATTTATGAGTATGAACTTGGAAGAGAGAGTTTTATTAGCGCTTGATGAGCATTATCCTGATTTACGTTATAAAATTGATCATTATGATGTTGAAGTGACTCAAGCGAATTGCAGCATAAGAATGTGGATTAAAGGCGAAGTTTTGCCAAGATATGTCATATTTGATAGGGACATTGATACTGACAATTTGTACCTGACACACGGAATCAGTAATGAAATCTAGCAAAAATGTTGGTGCTTGTTTTTACAACTAGTAGTAAACTCCGGTTTTACCACTCGATCGGGGTCGAATAACACTCTATAGCTTGTTAAATCAATATATTAGATTGATTTTATAACAAAAAATAGATAGTACCCCGATCATTGCTGATAATGCTGTTTTCATAACTGCTAATGTCATTTGATAACGAGTAAGTCTAGTTAATCATTCTCAGACAACTTACTATTTTTAAGGTAATTTCCCAATCCTCGCTTCCACAACTACTCCAATAATATGTACTTGATTGCTAAGGGGAATCATATTGTATTGGGGATTTAATGGCTTTAAAAACGTATCATATCCTTCTGTAATCAGTTGTTTGAAAGTCAGTTCTTTTTCTCCATCGAGTTTTGCTACGATTAAATTGTTGGGAGTCGGCTTAACTTCTGGATCAACTAAAATAATCATGCCTTGCGGGATGCTTAGCCCATTCGGCGATACCATTGAATCACCTTTTACTTCCAGCCAAAAAGCACGTTGTGAACATTCAACACAGGTTTCATATACCTTTGCTGTGCGGTTTGTTTGGTACTTTGGTGCGGGATCTTCGCACCAATTACCTGCATTTACCCAGTCGAGTAATGGATATTGCTTATGTAGGAGCATATGACTGGCAAATGCAGCATTATCACCATAAAGAACAGAGACAAGTTTTCTTGCTTGTTTATCTAGCGATGGACTGAAATCTGCAATTTTGACTTCCAGTTTTTGGGCAAAATAGGCCGCGATCTCCAAGTTAAGGGCGTTTATCCCGTTGAGATAGTGTGAAATTGCACTTTGTGTCTTGCCAATTTCTTCTGCAAGCGTTTCCTGAGAGATGCCGAGCTGTTTTTTCTTAGACTCAAATAGCTCTTTTAAGCGTGCTGCATCTGCAATTTGTTCTGCTGTAAGTTTCTTTTTCATGGGATCATTTTAATACCAACGCTATTAAAATGATAAATACTAAAAGTATTGAAATATTTAGTACTTTAGATATTATTTTGAGGGAAGGAGAAATCGTATGGAAAAAATCCCATTATCAGAGTATGTAAAGTTGAATGGTCAAGTTAAAGCAGCACGTTTAGTAGGTGTTCATCAAACAGCGATCAGTAAGGCATTGCGTTCAGGCCGGAAAATATTTTTGATTCGTCAAGAAGATGGAACCTACAAAGCTGAAGAGTGCCGCCCGTTCCCTAGCCAAAAGCAAGGTGTATTGTGAATAACGAAGATATCAGAAGTACGATTAATTCATCTCTATTATAGGTTGAACTTAATTATCTCACTGATTTTATTAAAGCGTTTTTTGTGTATATTGCTGGGGGAGAAATCGTGAACTTTAACATTGGTCATTACTTCAGAGCGATAGGGAGCATTCTTGACATTATGCCCGTAAATGATTACCGCAATGCTTTAGATGCTGATTCATCGGATGGATATTTACTCGAAAATAAAGAGATATCTCATTGTCTTGATTCATTTCCATCCCCTGAAGTATTGAAGAGTTATGAAACAATTTTACCAGGTTACGCTGAAAGAGTATTTACTCTCAGAGAAAAAGAGCAGGTTTTTCAACATGAAAAGCAGAATAAGGCGTTGGATGGGGTGATAAACAGGGATAGACGAGGGCAATGGATGGGCTTTTTCATTACCATATTTATTTTAATCATTGCGACAGTTTTTGCTTTTAGAGGAGAAATATTATTTGCGGGTACTTTAATCACTATAGATTTGGTGGGATTGGTTTCTGTATTTGCCATTGGCCGTAAATTGAATATTAAATAATTTCAGAATAATACGAATATATCTTTTTTTCTGGGGGCATAAAACCAATCATTCCAACCACATAACTAAGTCTTGTTTAAGTCAGTGGTATCCAGCTCCATTTATTGTTGATAATATAAAATATGTCAGTGCGGAACATTATATGATGGCAGGTAAAGCCCGTTTGTTTAATGATCACGAAGTGCTGAAAAAAATTATCAATGCTAAAAATCCAGGTGCGGCAAAAGCATATGGGCGTGAAATACGTGGGTTTAACCAGTCGGTTTGGGATGAACATCGGTTAAATATAGTGGTTGAAGGAAACTTAGCGAAGTTTTCTCAAAACAAGTCCTTGGCAGAGTTTTTATTGAATACTGGGGATAAAATATTAGTTGAGGCTAGTCCCGTTGACCGCATTTGGGGGATCGGATTATCAGAAGACACCCTTAACATTAATAACCCTTTGATGTGGGATGGCCTCAACTTACTCGGGTTTGCATTAATGGCTGTGCGCGATAAATTAAAGATATAAACTTAAGTATAGAGCCTGATCTGATAGGCTCTATACTTTTCATTGTAATCATCACGTTATCTATGTCTTAGGCATTTACTGATTTTCTTTTGCTTTGCACGCAACCGCATCAAATCTAACATTGTGAGTTAATTAATAATTATAAGCTAATCAATTTTTTCTGTTATAGAAAAGGAAATAAATAGTTATTATTCTTTCCCTAATGAGTGTTTTTCAAAGTTATTTATATTCAATCGATTTCAAGTTACAGTTGTAAACAACAAAGCAATAGCTTGAAGAATTCATGGGATATCTCTTATCTGCTAAAGGAACTTCATCTTGTCTGATTCAGTTTTATTTTCTGCGATTAAAAGGCCAGAGGCCGGAGCACAACTGTTATTTTTTCATCACGCCGGAGGCTCTTGTTTTTCCTACATTGAGTTGGCTCACAAGTTATCGGAATTTATCGAGGTTTATTGTTTGGAGCTTGCAGGCAGGGGAATGCGTGTTTCAGAGCCTTTTCAGGTGGATGTTGAAACTATTTTGTCTGATATCCTTGCCGCAATAAAGCGTTTAAGGTTAGGAGAGGATAAACCTTTATTACTGTTTGGGCACAGTTTGGGTGCAGAACTGGCTTATCAGGTTGCTCGTAGGCTGGAGAGTGAATTACCAGAAAAGCAACTAGCACTTATTATCTCAGCCCGTGGTTTTACTGATCCCGAAAGGTTTAAAAATAAGCCATGTGAGGAATATTCTGACTCTTATGTTTTGAATATTCTTGAGCAATGTGAAGGAACACCTACAGATATTCTTGCTAACCCAGAATTACGTAATTATGTAATCAAAACAATGAAAAACGATCTCATTTTGTTGGATTCTTTGTCTTTATTACCGAAAGTAAAGTTGAATATCCCAACCTATGTGATAGGAGGAGATCGGGATAATAGAGTTCCTGTTTCTCGTTTGGCGGAATGGTGGCGAGTGTTACCGGCGCCAATAGAACAACAAATTTTCACAGGAGGGCATTTTTACTTGTTCAATAATTATGCAGTGGTTTCTTGGCTCGAAAAACAAGCGAGAAAACTAGCAGGATAGGCTAAAAATTATAATCTAATAACAAAGCAGCAATTTAGAAAATTCAGGGTATTTTTATATAAAAAATAGACAATACGCTATAACGGAAAAGCAATGATCAGATATCAAGAAAAGAAAATCACTGTTAATGATGCTCAATTTGTGTATCTCCATAATCATGAGAATACTAAAACACCCTTATTGTTTCTGCATGGTGCGTTGGCTGATAGTTATATGTGGCATCAACATATGATCGAATTGGAAGATACAGTGTCACCAATAGCTTTGAGCTTGCGCCACTTTGGAGGTTCTGCAAAAGTGGGTAACTTTGGTATTGAAACTCATGCTAATGATGTTATTGAAGTTATCCGTAAAATAGGCTGTTCTCCGCTACATCTGGTCGCATGGTCTTATGGCGCTGATGTAGCATTATTAGCAGTATTAAAAGCTCCTGAATTGTTTCGTAGTCTTTTTCTTTATGAGCTTGGATATCCCTCTTATTTAACCAAGGATGAATTAGCACTATTTATGGTAGATGCTCAAGCTATGTTTGGCCCTTTATTTGCATTAATAGGAAAAAGAAAACTGACTGAAATGGTGGAAATTCTGATTGATGGTTCAGGAAATCAAAAAGGTTATTTTGCATCACAACCTGAAGCTGTGCGTATGGCTCAATTAGCCCAAGCAGATACGGTAATTAAGCAATTGAATCAGAATGAGAAACCAGATATAAGCGTAAACGTTTTGGGGACGATAAAATTGCCAGTGCATGTTGCTTATGGTGAATACTCTCGTCCATTGTTTCAACTTGTTAGTGTGTCAGCAGCAAGAAACATTCCCAATTGTCAATCGGAAATTATCACAGGGATGACGCATATGTTCCCTATAGAACAGCCAGCCGTTTTTAGCGCAAGGATAAAGAATTTTATTCGGAATGTATGAGTTAAGTGGTAACTAACTTATGATCATGTATTTGATTATTGACTTATCTCAGTTTCAAGCTCTTAATAATTAGATGGTTGACTCCAAATAGATAAATTATTAAATAGGAGAAAATTAGTGATATCAGAAAAAATAAGTGGTCAAGGGAAGTTTTCTGGCAAAAAAATAATTATTGTTCATGGATATACTGCTTCACCTTCATCACATTGGTTCCCTTGGTTAAAAGAGAAACTTACTGAACAGGGTGCGGAGGTTATCATACCCACAATGCCTGATACATCATCTCCTAAACCTGAAGCCTGGGCTAAGATGTTGATGGATATCGTGCCTGAAGTAGACAAAGGCTCGATTTTTGTTGGTCATAGTCTCGGTTGTATTACGCTATTGCGGCATTTAGAATCGATGCGTTCTCGGCATCTTCGTATTGGTGGATATATTTTGGTCTCTGGATTTGACTCTTCTCAAATTACTTTACCAGAATTGGATTCTTTTACTGTTGAACCGTTAGATTATGCTTTCTTGCGTGAGGTAACCGAACACCGTTTTTCACTTATTTCATCTGATGATGAAATTGTTTCTCCGCAATCCTCCCAGATTCTGGCTCATTCTTTGCAAACGGAAGTGATTAATATTGATAATGGTGGACATTTCCTTAATAGGGATGGATTCACTCGTTTGTTACCTATTTATGATATTCTGGAAAACATGCTCTCAAAATGAGTATAGATAAATGGTAGCTTTTAACCCTCCAGTTTATTGTTTTTATTCTGGAGGGAGATATTAAATATAAAAGACTAGTGAGTTATTTTAAATATAGTTTGTCGGCTATAAGGTTTGACTGTCATTTCAAACAGGGACAATATAAAAATATATTTTAGATTGTTTTTTCTGATTTTTCTTATTCTATTTGGAGCTTTATGTGAAAGTATAAATATAATTTACCAAGGAGCTAATTATGGTGCCAATTCATTTTTCTCTTGTATCTAATGATAATTTGATTAATGTAAATTTTGCACACAAGATAGGGCAATACTCTGCTAAAGATTTCAAATCTGATTGGGGGATTTCACCTACATCATCGTCTGGTCTTCGTCAGGGAAGATTAAATATCGTTATTGATCCTCAAGATGATAACAACAAAGTATTAGAGCTCACTTATCTTGCCAATGCTGTTGGTTCTGAGGCCGGTACCTCATTCAACGCACCGATTAATGGTGAGCATGAAGCGTTATGGTTACAGTATAGGGTGATGTTCAGTAAAGAATTTATGTGGGTTAAAGGTGGAAAACTACCAGGATTAGCTGGTGGTGATCATCCGTCAGGTTGTATTGATAATGACAGTTTCGATGGTTTCAGCAGTTGCGTGATGTGGAGAAAAGCTGGTGAGTTATTTGGTTATCTCTATTACTCGGAAAAAAATGAACAATGTGGGGATTACGTTAAATTAAAAATTTTTTTAAAGAAAAATATTTGGTATACCCTGACACAATATGTGAAGCTGAATAGTATCGGTAAACATGATGGTATTTATATCCAATATGTCGATAATCAAGAGGTTTTTAGAACGGATAATCTCAAGTTGAGAAATAAAGATGATGTTTTTATTGATGCAATAAAATGGAGTTCTTTTTTTGGTGGCTCTACGCTGGATTGGGCGCCACCAGTGGAACAATATGCTTATTTTGATGATTTTATTGTTAGTGTAGAAAAACCTTTTAACTTTTAATACGTTGGAGATAAAGGTGATCAAACGAAATGGTATGCCATAAAATGTGTGAATAACTTTACATTAGGATAGATATTATGATTATTTCCGCTTCAACTGATTATCGGGATGCAGCACAAGCTAAGTTACCGCCTTTTCTGTTCCACTATATTGATGGCGGAGCCTACGCAGAACATACCCTTAAATGTAATACCACAGACTTATCCAATATTGAATTACGCCAGCGTGTATTGAAGGATATGTCCGAATTAAGCCTGGAAACCAGCTTATTCGGCGAGAAAATGTCAATGCCGGTGACACTTGGCCCTGTTGGACTGGCAGGAATGTATGCGCGTCGTGGTGAAGTGCAAGCTGCACGTGCCGCAGCCAAAAAGGGGATCTCATTTACTTTGTCGACGGTATCAGTATGTCCGATTGAAGAAGTCGCTCCTGCAATAGATCGCCCAATCTGGTTTCAGCTCTATGTGCTAAAAGATCGTGGTTTTATGCGCAATGTACTGGAAAGGGCACAGTCTGCGGGAGTCAAAAATCTGGTATTTACCGTTGATATGCCAGTACCTGGGGCGCGTTACCGTGATGCACATTCCGGTATGAGTGGCCCGAATGCAACCATGCGTCGTATTTTGCAGGCGATGACTCATCCTCAATGGGCATGGGATGTAGGATTATGGGGTAAGCCACACGATTTGGGCAATATTTCTATGTATCGTGGCAAACCGACTAAATTGGAAGATTATATTGGCTGGTTGGGAAATAATTTTGATCCATCAATCTCATGGAAAGATTTGGAATGGATCCGTGATTTCTGGAAAGGGCCAATGATTATCAAAGGCATCCTTGATCCAGAAGATGCTAAAGATGCTGTCCGTTTTGGGGCTGATGGCATTGTGGTTTCAAATCACGGCGGACGTCAGCTTGATGGTGTTTTATCAACGGCACGCGCCTTACCTGCGATTGTGGATGCAGTCAAAAACGACATTACCATTCTCGCTGATTCTGGTATCCGGACCGGATTGGATGTAGTGAGAATGATTGCTCTGGGCGCGGATAGCGTTTTGCTGGGGCGTGCTTTTGTTTATGCGTTGGCTGCGGCAGGTGAAGCAGGCGTTTCTAACTTGTTGGATCTGATTGAGAAAGAGATGCGGGTAGCGATGACCTTAACCGGAGCGAGATCAATCTCGGAAATTAATTCAGATTTACTGGTGCGTAATCAAAGTTAATGTAGATAGTTGTCATTATTGGTCAGCAGAATTTATTCCGCTGACCATAGCTAGTTTATCCTTTAAATACCAATAGGGCTTTTTCTTGCAGATAACTTTTATCTATTGTGACTTTGTGCCAGTTTTTTTATCAAAAATAAGGAATTATATATTCTCAAGCAGTATCTCACCGTGTGAAAAGAGTCTTGCTTTACCCGTCAGGTAGATACGATCTCCATCTATTTGACATAACAACTCACCGCCTCGTTCTGATAATTGGCGGGCATGAAGCTCAGTTTTATTGAGCCGCTTTCCCCAGAAAGGGGCAAGAACACAATGGCTGGAGCCTGTAACAGGATCTTCATTGACACCTTTAGCTGGTGCAAAATAGCGAGAAACGAAATCAGCGAACGAATCACCGAGAGCGGTAATGGCAAGTCCTGGCAAGGGCAGGGCTGCAATCTTATTAAAATCGGGGTGGGTATTGATGATCTGTTCTACGGAATCTAAAACACAAATATAACGATCATGTGAAGCTAATGCCGCGGAAACATTTTGTCCCAGGGCGTCTTGTATGACAGGGATGAGGTCATTTTCTTCATGACAATCGGCGACAGGGAAATCCAATGTAAAAACACCATCTTGATGAGAAACTCGGAGTTCACCGGAGCGGCTTTTGAATGTGAGTAACTTCTCTTGGATGTTGCGATGGGTTATGAGGACAAACGCGGTCGCCAACGTTGCATGTCCACATAAATCTACTTCGACTTTAGGTGTAAACCAGCGTAAGTGGTTTTCTACCAGAAGGCATCGACGTGATAAATAGGGTATGGATGCATCAGAATCTCACTTAATTTTTATAATGAAAAGTAAATCACAGAATGTTGAAACGACATTGATTTGTAAAGAGTTATTTTTTTGGTTGCAAAATGCACAGAAATTGTAGTGTTGACCTTAGGTGATAATGGTTATTAAATAATAATTTGTTGTTATAGTTTCATTAAGGAAGGATATGAAAATCAAAGGATCCCATTGCCTGTTTTTTATTTTGTCAGTGTGGTTTTTTCAAGCTCAGGCTTTGGATTTAAGCTACCAGGGCGATATACCCGTAGATAACAGGCTCTCAGGAGAATACCTGAAAAAGAGATTCAGCCTGGACAGTTCGGATTACGAAAATTGGAACATGGATAAACCGGCTAAAGCTATTACCTTAGCTGAGAAGGGGAAGAAGGAATTGAAAGAATATAATGAATATAATGGCAAATTTGAGAAAAAGAGCCTAGGACTTCCTCCTGATTGGTATGCGCAGAGCTTTAATGCTTATCCCGATATTCAACAGCATTACCTTCGCCAAGAGATGCGACTCTTCCGGATACGAGCTAAACGTTTTCAGGGTGCAAACTAAACGTCATTGTTATATTCTCATTAAGGAAAAATATGAAAATCAAAGGATCCCATTGCCTGTTTTTTATTTTGTCAGTGTGGTTTTCTCAAGCTCAGGCTTTGGATTTAAGCTACCAGGGCGATATACCTGTGGATAACAAACCCTCAGAAGAGTACCTGAAAAAAAGGGACAAATTGCATGATGGAAATTGGGAAAGGGAGAAATTGGTTAAAGATAATGCCTTAGCCGAAAAGCAGGAAAATGAACAGAAAGAGTATAATAATCGATCTTCTGATTGGTATAGGTCGAACAGTTTTAGCTTTAAGGATTATCCCCCCAATCCGCAAGATTTAAAGCGAGATATAGAACGCTTCATGAAACAAAACTGAACGTATTCAGAGGGTAAACTAAACGTCATTGCTATAGGACAACAAATCAAAAGAGGCGTGAGGTTTTTATTAATTGAGCCAGCAGTTGTTAGCGAAGACTTAAACTTTCTCTGAAGCCGTGATGCACAATATGATAACGATTATTAATAATAATCATTTGTTATAGTTCTGATAAGGAAGAATATGAAAATCAAAGGATCTCATTGCCTATTTTTTATTTTGTCAGTGTGGTTTTCTCAAGCTCTGGCATTGGATTTAAGCTACCAAAGCGATATACCCGCGGATAACAAACCCTCAGAAGAGTACCTGAAAAAGAGGGACACACTGGATAGTGGGAATTGGAACACCGAAAAACTGGCTAAAGATAATGCCTTAGCCGAGAAGCGGGAGAATGAACAGAAAGAATATAATGATAAATTTAATAAGCATCACAATAGACTTGATAAAGAGAGCTGGAAGCTTTCTTATGACTGGAGTGAGCAACAGCCTAAATTTTCCCATAAGCCACAAGACGACATTATGCAGCATTTCAGAGAGCAGAATAAACGCCGTTGCTATAGGGAAACAAGGCAGAAATTAGAGAAAGAACAAGGGAATGGTTATTCCTATTCTGATATTGAAGATGCTTGTTATGCTTACTATTAATTGAGTTAACTGGCAGTTAACATAGGTTTACGCCAGTTTCATAAATGTAACAAAAGCTGTGAAATAGTGTGTAAGGATGCTGAAAATAGCGAAAGGATTCGCAAATTTAGCAGCAACCGACAGGGGATTACATTCGATCTTGTCAAACATGGTTTAAGAGCATGTGATATATTCTTGTTTAAAACTGGCTAATACATAAGTTAATGGCTAATGCCATAAATATCAAGCTAGTAACTCTATTAAGAGCAATCTGTATTGATGATTTACTGGATATTGCTTTATTTAAAAAACCGGATAAATAGGATATTAGAGTAAATACCATAAAAGCAATTACGACAAATATTAAACCTAGATATAATAATTGAAGAGATACTGGAGTAGCAATTGTATTGTCAGTAGTAAATTGAGGCAGAAAAGCTAAAAAGAAAATAATTACTTTTGGATTTGATAAATTCATAATCAAACCTTTTTTAATGAGTTTTTTTGTGTCATTAAAACTGTTGCTGTTGAGATGAATAGGCCTTGCCTTAAAGGCTCCCCAAGCCAGATAAATTAAATAAAACACACCCAATAGCCTGATAATTTCAAAGGCCATCGTATTAGCTTGTATTATTGCTGCAATGCCTAATGAAACTAAATAAGTATGTATTACTAATCCAATACATAATCCAATGGTAATTAATACTCCATGTTTGAATCCATTTATTGCAGACTGACTTAAAACTAAAAGATTATCAGGACCTGGCAAGAAGCATAGGAAGGTTGAAATACTGATAAATGTAACAAGTGTTTCTATAGAGAGCATATTTATTACCATTATAAAATTGAAAATAACAGATGTTACCATCTATATGAAAAAGTGCTGATTATATTAATGTAACAAGATCATATATAAAAGACGAAAAATCTACTTATAGGTATGAATTAATTTCATACCATGTTCGATAGTTCTTTCAAGATGAGCTTTGATCAGAGGAAAACAGATATCCCTAAACCATCTATGCTCTGGATCTTGGTGATGTTTCGCATGCCATAGCAAATAGTATTGTTGTGCTTTAATATCAATAGGTAAACGTCTTATTTGTAAATCATAGTTTTGAGCAAAATCAGCAGCAATATGCAGTGGTATGGTTAGCATGGTATCTGTTTTTAACAATAACTCAATGGCCGCCTGGAAGAAGGGAACTGTAGCGTAAATGTGGCGATTTAGGTTCATCTTTGCCAACATCTGATCGACAAAACTGTCTTTATCTCCGCCACCACTAATCAAAATATGCCGACCTTCTGTATAGTCGTTAATAGTCATATCGCTATCAGTTTTGGGATGTGTATTTCTAAATGCAACGGCAAGTTGATCTTCAGCCATCATTTTACCGTATAAATTATCAGGTATCGTATCGGCAATGGTTGCGACTAAATCAATATCTTGTTCAGCAAACTTATTCAAATTGTCTTTATGCCACAATTTATATTCAATACTCACGTTAGGAGCATCAACTTCAATGTTAGAAATTATAGATGGCAAGATGGCCTGGGCGACATAATCACTGGATGCTAAGGTGAATTTTCTCTTACAAAGATTTGGTTCCATTATCTCTGGTGCATAGAGGTTATCCAATTGTTGCATTAATGCCGGAAGCTTTTCTTTCAGTTTTTCACCTTTTGGGGTGAGAATAAATTGATTTGCCTCCCTCACAATAATTTTGTCATGAAAATCTTCACGCAGCTGATGTAATATTTTGCTCATTGCTGATTGTGTAACACCTAATTGCTTTGATGACTCAGTTAGGTTAAGTGTTTGCAATATTGATACTAAAGCTGGTAATAACTTGTAATTATTCAAGATGTGATTTCCATGGGATAAAATATTTAATGATTATAATAATTTTTTGCAACCAATGTGAATCCTGGACAAAATGCCACTAAATATCTCTGATTCGGGTATGGAATGTTAGTGGCGATTTAACTAAAGTTTAAGTTACTTAAGATTTTACTTCTGTCTCATGCAGTCTGCTCATCAAACGGTGGATAGGGATGATTAAAACAAGCAAAATAGCAGAGCAGATGACCAACGATAGTGATACGTTGGAAAATAGTTGAGGCAGGCTATCCAATTTATCTGCACGTACATTACCACCAATCAGGCCAGCAGCCAGATTACCTAAATGCGTTGGGTCGCTCACGCGGCGGTTATGGCACCAAAATCCACCTGGCCAAGCCGTGCTGGCAGATAAAGGTTATTCGGGAAAAAAACTCTGCGGTTACCTGCGCAAATTGAGAATAAAGGGCATTATTCCTTATAAAATCCATGAAAAAGGAAATAGTGATGGTTGTGTTCAATTTGATCAGCAGGCTTATTGTCACCGTAATGTTGTGGAACGCTGTTTTGGTTTTCTCAAAGGACATCGGCGTATCGCAACACGTTATGAAAAAACAGCACGAAACTACCTGGTTATGGTGAAATTAGGCTGTATTCGACTCTTTTATCGGAGATTATATAATTAAAGGACACCGCCTAGCAATTTCGACTGGATTAAATGGAATTACTCCCATCGCCACCAATGCAACAATTACACAGACAGCTATTAAAATTGTGCTGACCCATTTGCCAACATTCTTGCGTTTTATCATTGGCCGATCCCAACAGGAATCCAGCCCTGCATCTTTATCATAGCTACGCATTAATGGAATAGTATAAAAACGGAAAATCAGCAAGGCGAGTAGCATACCCAATCCACCAACGCCAAATCCCCAATGCCAGCCATAATCTTTCACTAACCAGCCAGTAATTAGCGTAGCGATGAAAGATCCCAAATTGATGCCCATATAAAACAGGGAGAAATCACCATCACGGCGAGGATCGTCTTTTTTAAGGAGATGTACTGAATTATTGAAGGAGGATATTGGCTGTTACTTAGGAAATAACAGCCAAATGATGTTTATCAGTGAATATTATCGTTGTCACCATACAAAGATGGCATACCTTTAGGGCGAGTTTTGAAACGGCGATGCAACCACATATATTGATCGGGTGCCTGCATAATTTCCTTTTCGATCACCTTATTCATGAATGTTGCTGCTTCTGTTTCATCTTGCAGAGGAAAATTTTCTACAGCGGGCTGAATAATTAACTCATAACCCTTTCCATTGGGTAACCTTCGCGGAGTAAAAGGGATCAGTGCAGGTTTGGCCAAACGGACGAGAATTGAGGTTCCAGTCGTGGTTGCAGCATGTTCAACAGCGAATAATGGGGCAAATACACTGCTACGTGGGCCATAATCGTGATCAGGAGCGTACCAAACAATTTCACCATTTTTTAAGCATCGGATCATGCCCTTAACATCTTTCCTATCCAGCATATATTTATTGGAACGGAGACGCCCCCAAGTTTGTAGCCAATCCATGACAGGATTGTCATTTGGACGATAAACACCAATACCTGGGTTCAGCATACCAAAAATACGTGCTCCCAATTCCAGTGTTAAAAAATGGATACCAATGACGATAATTCCTTGGCCTGTGGATTGTACTTGTTGGATATGTTCCCTTCCAGTGACTTTGAACCAACGCTTGATCCGCCAGTCAGGCCAAAACCAGGCCATTCCGGTCTCAAACACGCCCATGCCAACAGATTCGAAATTTCTGACTAGCCATTCTTGTCGTTTCTCTGCTGGCATATCAGGGAAACAAAGTGTCAGATTGCGCTCTGCAACTTTGGCTCGTTTTTTCAAGAAACGTAGTGAAAGTCGTCCAAGTCGGGTTCCCATCCAATAAATCGCTGGATAAGGTAGCAAAACCAGTAAATAAAGTATGCCAATACCCAGCCAAGTCAGCCAGTGGCGGGGATGTAAAAGTGAACGACAAAAAGGGGGTGCTTGTATCATGTGTTTTCTGTATGTTATTTGTTATTTTGAATCGGTTTCGTCTGTCTGAATCATAGATGCCTAAGATAGGCTCTAAAAATCGTATTAGTGTATTGTGACACTTTTTAGTGGAATATCGAAATTTTGCGGCATTAAATATTGAATCTGGTGATAACTCATTTGCCTGATTCACTGTTTGGCAAGGTTTTGCTGCCTCAGACTATCGTAGTCATCATCCCACTGTATCGGCGTGATGGAAAAGCATAAATCACGATTCCTCCAACGGCCATTTTCGTTATGATATCCAGCCATCAATGGAACGACCATTGAAGTTTTCATTTTTTAAGCGAAATTCAGGAAAGTACACCATGCCTGTCTTTTAAGGCTCCGTCCATGGAACCTTGCTTTATTTGATTGAAATAAAATCCTTTTAAATCAATTAAAAAAAGTAATGCCAAGCAATTATAACAAACTGAAAAACATATTAGTGTGGACACTTTGAGGTCACTATAATTGCTTAAAATGTTTATACACCTATCCCCCCTTTCAGTGGATTAAGAGTGCTAGCAAACTGCATATAATCAGGCAACAGATGCGCATAAACCGTGGTTTGCTGAATACTGGCGTGACCAAGAATCTGCTGTAATGCAATGATATTTCCACCATTTATCACCTGTTCACTTTTTAACGTTGCAGCTTCCGACCATCTGGCACCTGTGCTTAAACAAAGCAATGCTACCAATTTGTAATCTCCTGATAACGCATTGAGTAACAGTTTGATTTCTTCATGAGCTAAAAAGGTCATTTCTGCCCGTTTTTCTTTCAGTGTTGGTAATCCTTTGATCGGGTTATCACCATTAAAGAATTCCAGTTAGCGGTAGAATGCCAGGAATAAACCCTGCCAGTGTCCGCCTAGAATGTCCCGGTCACGTCGATATGCCGTATTCATCACTCCATTATATAGCTGAGAGATTTATGTTGATATTAATATATCCTTAGTTGTAATATCAATCTGCTGGCTTTTACCTTGAGTAGATTGCTTTTATTAATGCTTGGCAATTAAAAAATGTCAATGAAATTAATGCTCGTAGAAACTTAAGCTAAAATTGAATTTAGTGTTTTCATCTTGAACTATAGTAATAGTTCTACTTTGAAGAAAAAATCCAAAATTTGGTTCTTGTATTTCGTTTGAAAAATATTCCAATTGTAATGTATTTAGAGAGTCTTTAAATATTATACCAGTTATCGTAGGAATCTCCGAAAAATGTGAAAAATCAAAAAGCGCACTGCTCTTAGATTTTATACGGTTTGTTATGATTGGATACTGACTGTATATAGATACGTTAAAATCGAAGTCAGTCAGGTTAATTACTATCCTAGTATTATAAAGAATGCCACCCATTTCATAACTCCTTTAGTGATGTTAAGCAATATTATATTATGACTAAATCATCGGAATGATAGAAACCGGAAAACAGTTTTTATACGTAGGGTACGTATCTTTATTACAGATGAACCAATAATTAAGAACAAACTTTTCATGTTTTAAAAGACTGGTTACTTCCGACTCTTGTCCCATAGATTTTAAAATCATACTAAAGCCAATATGGTACATATGTATAGAATATTCCAGTTTCATTATATAAGTTCCTGGTACAGATAAAGTTAGTGTTTCTTTAGAATGGATTAATTGACTAACCTTTGCAGGAAGATGAGGCGTTCCCTGATGGTTTCCCTCAAGCGTTATGAACATAGGCACGTCTGAGTTGTTATAAAATGTCTTTATAATGCTCATGATGTTTTCCTTAATAATAGAAGAGAAGAGGATTTATATTATTAAAAATACGTCACGGGATATATTTCATAAAATAACACCCTGTTTTTTTTGTATTTATCAAGCAATGGAGTAATTATTTTAATATTAAATGAATGAGTTAATTATGGTAGTTGTATTTTAAGTATCCATATATAATGATTGCAATCAAATTTATTAGCTTTTATCTCTTTTTAATTAAATAAAGAAGTAATGCGCGTAATAAATTTTAATAATGCTATCATCATACAATTTTTTAAATTTCCCGTTTTCTTGGTTTTTCAATTTATCGAAAATGTCATTAATGAGTTATCTGCATAAAACATTCTACTTTGCGCATTTTCATTCAGGCAAAAGAAGACCGCCTCGCCGACGGTCGTATCATCAACGTGATGTGGGTTAGTCGTTTTTGTCCGTCTCCAGGGAATAGCGTCCAAACCGGAGCACCTCTTCCCCGAGCCAGTCATTCAGCTGTTTCATCTTGCTTTGCAGTGGCAGTAATTCGTTGCGCACAAACACCTTAGCCGCTTTCTCCACGTCACCGAACCCACCGGTATTCTGCGGGATAATCCCCATTAACGGAGGGAGGTATACGGTGCGCCGCCAACATGTCATCACGGCTCACATTCTTGATATTCAAAAATTCATCTTTCGCCGCGGCTTCGGACAATGGGATAGTTTGAATGCCGCCTTTCTTGCCGCCGGGGGCATACAAAAACAGATTGCGAAAGTTGCATAGAGAATGTACCCCGCGTGCGAACCATTGAGATAATACTTACGACGGAAAAGTGTCGAAGCTTCATTAAGCAGAATGGACGGAATAGCCGCCAGATATTCCGGCAGGCCGTACAGTTCCTGATTAATATCCGGCTCTCTTAAATGAAACAAATGACCCGTCTTAAATTCAAACGGCTTAGTCTCATAGCCATATTGCACAAACCAATAGGTATTAAGATCAACACCACGGCGAGTGAACTTAGCCGGCGAGTGTTTCAATGTCAGCGGTTGACCTAACATACCCTGTCTTCATTCATCGTAAGCGTAACAATATCTCCACTATCACTAATCGAGAGTGGTTGCCACATTTTCATTGATTTTTGCAAAACAGAGAGATGTGTTGATTGTGCAAAAACACCCAATGAGGTCAGCAAAAGTAGTGTACAGAGATATTTTTTTTATTAAGATAATCTTGGATTTTCATAAGCATATATATGGAAAAATATTGCATACAACAAACGATAATCAAGTTTTATACTGTATGGATGTGAAATCAGTCTGATAATTTAGAAGAATTCCTGTTCAACCATTATGGTAGATTGATAGATTTCGATCACAGGAAAAAGTAATATTGTAGAAAATAAAAAACCCCTAGTATGATACAGGGGGTTTCTAGTTAAAATTGTCGATCATGGTCTAGTGTGGACACTCTGTGGACACAGAAAGACATAAATTTATAAATATCAATAGATTAAAAAGGTATTTTGAACACCATGCCAGTGTTACATAACCGTATTTCTAACAAAGAGCTGAAAGAGCGCATGTTGGCTGAAATTGAGCCGCGCACTACTATCTCTTTTTATAAGTATTTCACCATTTCCGCACCACAGACTTTTCGCGATAGCCTGTATCAAAAGTTTACCGAGTTATCTGTCTTTGGGCGGGTTTATATCGCCAAAGAAGGTATCAATGCACAAATTAGTGTGCCTTCCAAGAATGTCGATGCGTTGAAGGTATTATTGGATGAGACCGATCCGGCACTATATAATCTGCGCCTTAACATTGCGTTAGAAGATGATGGTAAATCATTCTGGGTATTGCGCATGAAAGTGCGTGAGCGCATTGTTGCAGATGGCATTGAAGATGAAACTTTTGATTCATCTAAAACAGGCGAATATCTGAAGGCGGAGCAGGTTAACCAAATGTTGGATGATCCTGATACTGTCTTTGTCGACATGCGTAACCACTACGAATATGAAGTTGGGCATTTCGAAAACGCGATTGAAGTTCCATCAGATACGTTTCGTGAACAGCTGCCAATGGCTGTAGAAATGCTGAAGGATAATAAAGATAAAAATATTGTTATGTACTGTACTGGCGGAATTCGTTGCGAAAAAGCAAGTGCTTATATGTTGCATAATGGTTTTAGCAAAGTTTACCACGTAGAAGGTGGCATTATTGAGTATGCCCGCAAAGCGAAAGAACAAGAATTACCAGTTCGTTTTGTTGGTAAGAACTTTGTCTTTGATGAGCGTATGGGGGAGCGTATTAGTGAAGATGTTATTGCTCACTGTCACCAATGCGGAGCGACGTGTGATAGCCATACCAATTGTAAGAACGATGGTTGCCATTTGTTATTTATCCAGTGCCCATCTTGTGCAGCGCGTTTCGAAGGCTGTTGCAGCGATGCTTGCTGTGAAGAGATGAAACTGCCAGAGGAAGAACAGCGTGCCCGTCGTGCAGGAAGAGAAAATGGGGCTAAGATTTTTAATAAGTCCCGCTATCGATTAAATGATGGTTTGAATATTACATCACTGCAATCTATTAAATAGTAGTGCTTTAAGTAGTATTCGTTCCCATCTTTCAAATTGTAGCTTTATTCTCTGTGCTTACTTATCCCATTCACATAATTTGTTATGTGAATGGGAATTTTATACTAAAATAGGTTATTCAAAAGGCTTAACAAAAATATTTAAAGATATTGTAAATAAAGAATAACTCTATTTTGTTAGATACCCCTATTTTTTCTATAATATGCCTCTTATGCGAATAAACTGTACTATTGCTAATTTTTAAAGTTTTGGCAATTTTATGGGTATCCATTTCTAACATCCAATAATAGATGATACGATTTTCCTGATGACTAAAAATGGAACTATATGCACTAAAATTAGAGAAATAACATTGAATATCATATGATGCTATTTCTTTTAGGCGTTCAAGTAATATCGTTAGATCTTTTTTTGGTAATATAAAATCTTTATTTGTCAACTGGATAGGTGTTTCCTTGGTGGGGTATGTTTTGTCTACATAAATATAGTTACGAGTACCATAAACTGAAGAAATTAATAACTCCAGTTGTTCACAATATTCACTGTAGTAACCATAACTAGTCAAATTCGCCAAAATAACATCTGGAGAGAAGACAGGCAAAATATTTATGGCATCCCGTATTGATACAGCGCCTAAAGAGAGGATGTCTGTATTTTCTTTTAGGGATTCAATAATTCCCAGACGTGTGTAATAGCATTCATCAATGACTAATAGTTTCATCACTTGAACATCCTTGTTCTACTATGGTTATATTTAAATAATCAGCTTAATAACTAAGCATTAGGTGGGTGAACATGGATGTATAATACAATATTATGAAGGATAATAAACCATATGGATAATTTTATTGGTTGATATGTGTTCAATTGTTTGTTTGGGACACTCAATATATTGAGTGTCCGAATGTGTTGGAGGTGTTAAACCTAGTTATTGTTAATGTTTAATATGATCAAGTTGGCTGTATTCTGAGGATTCTATTTTTTCAATCCCGGCTTGTAAAATGAGGATAAGCTGTTTGGCTACGCCTGTTGTTAACCATAACGTTTTGTCAACACTGACATTTTCTGTTGTTTGATCTTGGGTGGATGAGTAATGAAGGCGTATCATCATGGCGTCATAGGCATCGACAATGCTGATATCCCAGCCTACAACAGGATGTGTTTGAATTATTTCATTTTCTTTTCCCATATAACCTCCTAATCAGACTACAGAATCATTATTGATATAATTGACTAAGAGCAGAAGGCCTCGTCTAAGATAAGCCTTTAGCAGTATAAACCTTTTTAGCAATCTAAGAAGTGAAAAAAGCAGGATTTTTTGCATCAGAACTGACTGAGAAGAACCGTTATGGGTTATTTCTGCTTTTTATCAGGTCGGGATTGTGCGGAAATAAAAAACAATTTCCGCACGAAGGAGCGTGCTAAAGTTACTCACATACCCTTACGTCCCATCCTGCATCTTCCCCTGCAAGGAATGGAATTAACTTTTCGTCACCACACTCGATGTATTCAACAACGGGAGTTGGTTTGCGGGTGAGTTCGATAAGGCCATCATTAACCGGCAAACCGTAAAATGCAGGGCCATTCAGGGAGCAGAAGGACTCGAAATATTCCATTGCCCCCATTTCTTCAAAAACAGTGGCATAGGCTGCCAGGGCGGTTGGAGCATTGAAAACGCCTGCACAGCCACAAGAAGATTCTTTGCGGTGCCGTACATGAGGAGCGGAATCCGTGCCTAAGAAAAAACGGTTACAACCACTGGCAACTGCTGACCGGAGGGCTTCTTGATGAATATTGCGTTTTAGTACAGGCAAGCAGTAAAGGTGGGGACGAATACCACCAACCAGCATATGGTTGCGATTGAACATTAAGTGCTGTGGTGTCAATGTTGCGCCTAATTTATCGTTGCCTTCTAAAACATATTCTGCGGCTTCTTTGGTTGTAATATGCTCGAAAACCATTTTTAATTCAGGAAATTGCTGGTGCAATGGTTCCATTACCTGTTCGATAAAGCGCGCTTCACGGTCAAAAATATCAATATGAGAAGCGGTAACTTCCCCGTGGATCAGCAATGGCATCCCTATTTTTTCCATGGTCTCCAATAATGGGTAGATTTTTTTGATATCGGAAACACCGTGGCTAGAATTTGTTGTTGCGTTGGCAGGGTAAAGTTTGCAAGCGGTAAAGGTGCCTTCTTTATAGCCAATCTCAATTTGATTGCTGGTTGTTGAATCTGTCAGATAACAAGTCATAAGAGGTTGGAAATGATGATCTGACGGTGTAGCTGCAATTATTCTCTCTTTGTAGGCTTTGGCGCTGGCAACATCTGTCACTGGAGGGACGAGGTTGGGCATGACGATAGCTCGGCCAAAAAAACGGCTGGTATGGGGAACAATGGTTTTTAGCATATCACCATCACGAAAATGGACATGCCAGTCGTCAGGGCGGCGGATTTTAATTGTATATGATTCAGTGGTCATGGAACCGGCTCCAGAATATAAGTGAAAAATGATGGATGCTGATTCAGCAATCCTTAAGCCGGAGGAGAATGATAAAGTGAAAATAGCTAAATAGCTATTATTGAATGATAATATTCTCTAAATTTTGAAAAATTAGAATGTTAAGCTTATCCGGGTGAGGGTACGTAGAGGAAATTATCGTATCAAAAAAGGAAAAAATAGAAGTAACAACACGAGGGTGAATTGAATTTGGCTCCTCCAGCTGGACTCGAACCAGCGACATACGGATTAACAGTCCGCCGTTCTACCGACTGAACTATGGAGGAACTCCTTCAAGACGGGGCGAATATTAACGGCATTTTTTGCGGTTGTCAAAGCAGAAAATAGTAATAACTGTTTGATTGCTGAGAATCTGTACGTTGTGTGTGTTTTTTGACTAAAATTGACTGGTGATAGTATCGGGGAGCAGAAGTAGGATTTCGCCACCCAAAACCCACATTCCTTCTTTGCTGAGCATTGCCCGAACGTGTTATGACCATTTAGCTGGCGAAATAGCTGTAGAAATTTATGATTTTATGGTTGGTGAAGGCTGGTTTGATGCTGATGGAATATCAATAACCTTGGAAGGCCGAAAACAATCCCAGCAGTTAGGAATTGTGCTTGATCCAAAAACAAAGCGCAAAGAATGCTGTGCCTGTCTTGACTGGAGTGAGCGACGATTTCATCTTGGTGGTGACGCTGGTGCAGCTTTTTTTATTCATTGCGAACAAAAAGGCTGGTTAACTAGAACTTCGGGATTTAGAGAAGTTAACATAACTTCCGGTGGAAAACTGGCTTTTAAAAAATTGTTCAATGTAAGTGTATAGTCCGTTAAGTACGCCTTTTTCAGAAAACGAAACGGTCAGATTTTATATCTGTCCTTACATTGCATGGTAAAGGATTTCAAACACTTTCGTTTTGACAGAGGAAAGTGCAGTAATTGCTTTTACGTTGTTCCTTTCCGGTGGAAATTTACCAACAAAGTGGTGTGACTTTGAGTGGTTTTTAGTGAACGAGGGAATAGGGATAACTAGTTGATAAAAACGCAGAAAGCAGACCTTAATTAATGTCTGCTTTCTTTAAGTTGGCTCCTCCAACTGGACTCGAACCAGTGACATACGGATTAACAGTCCGCCGTTCTACCGACTGAACTATGGAGGAACTCCGTTTAATTGGCCCGAATGATAACGGCATTTTTCACGTTTGTCAAAGCAGAAAATAACAATAAGTGTTTGATTGCTCGTAATATGTGCTTGTTGGGTTGTTTTTGATCTTTTTGTGTTTTTAGCATAGGCAATCACGTCGGCAAGGCTATTTGAAATAGAGAAGAAACGGGAAATAAAGAGATGGAGATAAAAGGGGATGGATAACAATTGGTACCCAAAAGAAAAAATCCCGACCAGCAAAGCTAATCGGGATTTCCAAAAATCTGGCTCCTCCAGCTGGACTCGAACCAGCGACATACGGATTAACAGTCCGCCGTTCTACCGACTGAACTATGGAGGAATTGAGTTGTTCCTGAGAACGGAGCGAATAATACAGTGAATGGTTTTATGTTGTAAAGTAAAAAAATTAAAAATAAAATTAATTGATTTGTTTTTCGCCTAAATGGCTTTTTTTGCTATTTTTTGCTTAAAAAATATCTAATAATTTGAGATTTTATTGATTTTGTAATCTTTATTGTCTTTTGTTTATCTTGGAAAAACGCAACTTATTTTATATTCGTCGTTTTTATCTCTGTTTTTATTGAATTCTAAGTAGAAAATACAAGATATTACAAAGTAGATATGTGCAGGATTGGTTTTTAATAGATTCTGGCAACAAGTGCAGAACACGTTGATCTTAGTAATGGGAAATAAAAAATCAGGATGAAAAAAAACGGCTTCCCAATTGGGAGGCCGCTTAAAAAGGCTTAGGCTAAGTTACCTTTCTCAACCTTAACATCACGCTAACTTATCTAGCGAAATATTTGAATTTGGCTCCTCCAGCTGGACTCGAACCAGCGACATACGGATTAACAGTCCGCCGTTCTACCGACTGAACTATGGAGGAATCGGGTTGTTCCCGATAACGGGGCGAATATTAGCGATGAACTGGAATAGTGTCAACGCAAAAATTCTTTTTTCTTACTGTTTGCTCATAATGCGATCTTCTTGGTTTATCATTGTACTATTCTATTGAATCTATTAGATTTATGCACTTTTATTAACCATGTTAATAGATTGAGCATAGGGTGATTGTTCCGAACAAGCGAGCATAAACACATCATAAAAACAAACCCCCTGTTTCTTCTGCATGATATGCTTGATGTCATCTTTGATTATATTTGGTACTTGAGGATGAGTAAGTATCTTATTGATCGCTTTCTCAGAAACTTGCTCGTTGACAAACCATTCACCGTTATAGCATACCCGTAAATCAAGTACGTCAATATCTTCAAAATGATAGACTGGCTTGATGTCAAATAGCAGAACGCCTGCCATAGCAATAAAGGCTAGAGTAAATGCAAAAAGAGACCAGATGCCAAAATAGGGTGCGTACCACATGAGCATAGCAAGAAAAGCATAGGCAATGACCATCGCCAAACACAAGTAGGGATGATGACGAATAAAAATGCTGTTGAAATGTACTTTACCATCACGATGCTCTTTAAGATTGATCCGCTCAAGATCCTGAATCAATATCTGTTTTATGATTTTCATAATACTAACTCACTCATTTGTAGAAATTGTGTCGTAAAAAATGCTGTAAAAATCGTGATCGAATTGAAAGTTATGGCATTTTCAAGGTTAGCATGTCCTGAACCTATATCTGTATAGCAATTGCTTTAATTTATTTGGCAAATTGTTATTGTTGGCAAGCAATATCTTGTATTTTTCTTGCTAAGAAAAAGTTGAATAAATCAAATAAAATTATAAAAAAACCTGTTTATTATGTTATTCTGTTCTAATATTGAGCGTCTGAGTTTTTTTTAAAACGATAATACATAAAAAGGTTGATATTCGTGTGCGGTCATGCGTTAATGCGTTTGGCCTGATTAACAGACCTACTTTATGTACGACATATTGAGTTAATGAGTTATGTGTAAGTGCTATCCCTCTGGTAGCCTTTGTTGACCGTTTCCTTCTTAGTGCCTCCATAAGTAATAGCTGATACTGGCCAACACATGCCCGAGGTGGCGAGTTTTTTTTGATATATAGGAAAGTCAAATGTCTGACAAAATGAAAGGTCAAGTGAAGTGGTTCAACGAATCTAAAGGCTTTGGTTTCATCACTCCAGCTGATGGTAGCAAAGACGTATTCGTACATTTCTCTGCCATTCAAGGTAACGGTTTCAAAACCTTAACAGAAGGCCAGAACGTAGAATTCACCATTGAAAATGGTGCCAAAGGCCCAGCAGCAGCAAACGTGACTGCTATCTAATTTCTGCCTTATGCCTTATTTAAGCTCGCCAGCGCGAATGCCGTGGCGGGCTTTTTGTTTTCCTTCACCGTGTTTTCTGTACCATAAAATTTATTTCACGAATCTCATTTTATGTGTTCAATCCTAAAATGTCCGCAGGTTATTTATTTGATTGATAAAAAATAACATAGTGAAAGTAAGTTAGGAAAACGGAAAGTCATTTCTGTCTTGTAGAACAATCTGCCTGTTTAAGGCCTTTACTTGTTAATTTTAACTGTTTATACTCCCCCGAAAATTCTATTGGAGAACGATTAATTGGACAGTCAAAGCTTTTGGTTAAATAAAAAAATAATCTGGTAAGCTGTTCATATCCCTTCGATTTGCTGCTTACCTGGAATGGTGGGCGGTGCTACTTTAACTTCATGAGTTGTACCCACCTGAAGAAAATTTGTCTGATATTAAGGATCTACTGAGTTGGAATTCTTAGTCAGGTATCAACTGAAGGTATATCGGGGTATACATGATGTGGTCATATATTCACTCCTTGTTTCCTCCGGGAACATACGAATAATCGATTAAAGACTCGTTGTCAGAATATTCTATGTACGATGAAGAGATGATCTCTTCAGGCTATTCTTTGCGTATTAGTTTTATAACGAATTAAAAAACTCAACCAATAAAAAGCTCAGCAAATAAAATTAAATGAGCCAGCCTCTATGTACATGGTTTTCTGCACCTAATAGGTACTAATCAATCAAGTTCACAATCAACAACTTGAGGGACTTAGAGTATCTTTATCCATTTGATGTTATGGAGAATGCCATGTTGTTAACATCTATTGCAATGCACTTACTATCTGCGCTGTGTTTTGGGGCTTTGATTGGAGCAGAACGCCAATGGCGTCAACGTATGGCGGGATTAAGAACCAACGCTTTGGTATCAACCGGTGCTGCACTTTTCATGATTACTGCAATGAGCGCTTCTGAGGGAAATCCTGATCGTATTGCGGCACAAATTATCTCTGGCGTTGGTTTTCTTGGTGCTGGTGTGATTATGCGTCAGGGAATGAGCATTCGTGGTTTAAATACAGCAGCGACATTATGGTGTTCAGCGGGAATAGGGGAGTTATGTGGTATGGGGCAATACTGGGCAGCAGGGATTGCTACAGCGATTATTCTCTGTGCGAACATTTTATTGCGGGAGCTCGCACAACGAATTAATACTCAGCCTCACCAGCAAGCCTTAGATTTAGAACAGCGTTATAAGATCCATATTATTTGCGACATAAATGATGAAATCCTAGTAAGGACTTTGATTTTACAAGCCCTCAATGGCTTAGGTGTCAGATTGCAGTCATTGAGCAGTGCAGATGCCATTCAGCCTGACAGGCTTGAGGTTTGTGCGGAAATATTAGCAACACCTGCGGAGCAAAAAGAAATCGAATCGATTGTTTGTCGAGTAAGTTTGGAGAAAAGCGTCACTTCAGTTAATTGGAAAATTGCGGCTGAACTACCAGCTTAGAATATTCTTTTATTTTTAATTCCATAATTTTATATCAATAAGGAGTCAATATGGACGATGCCCCTCCCTCTACACTAAATGAGATGTTGCCTATGGAGTAAGTAATTCACAGAAAAAAGAAATTCCAATCAAGTACTTGGTTCCGGGAGATATTGTTTATTTATCTGCCGGAGACATGATCCCAGCAGATCTGTACTTAACCGATTCCAGAGATTTATTTATCAGCCAGGCAATTTTGACGGCAGAAGCGATCCCTGTCGGAAAATATGACACGATGGCTCATGTGAGTGCCAAGACAGCACACTTACTTTGGTGCAATGGACATATTATGTACGGACAAAACAGGAACGTTAACGCAAGATAAAATTATTCTCCAGTACTATTTAGATACAGAAGGCAAGGAAGATGCTTCTGTATTCCATTGGGCTTGGTTAAACAGTTTTCATCAAAGTGACACCAAAAACGTAATGGATCAAGCCATTGTTAGGTATAGATGCGATAATTCAGGCCTTGATTTCCTCCGCAGCTACAGAAAAATTGATGAGTTACCTTTTGATTTTGTTAGACGCAGATTGTCAATTTCTATACAGAATTTGTCTAATAACTATCAATTAGTTTGCAAAGGAGCCGCAGAGGAAATGCTATCAGTTTGCTCCTATATAAGGATAAAAGAGAAAATTATTTCTCTAACTGAAGAAAGCCGCAACAATGTAATGGAATTAGTTAGCAGTTATAACGAACAAGGTTTCAGAGTGTTAATCTTAGCGACTCGGGAGTTAAGTCACGATGAAGTGAAACACCCACTTTTTGTTGCAGATGAAAAGGAGATGGTGCTACAGGGTTTATTAACATTTTTAGATCCAACAAAAGAAAGTGCTGCAATGGCAATTGCAGCATTAAGGGAAAATGGTGTTTTAATTAAGGTGGTTACCGGAGATAATCCTGTTGTTACGGCTAAAATTTGCCGAGATGTGGATTTAGATTCTGGAAATATTCTTATTGGCCCTGATGTTGAACTAATGAGTGATGAAAACCTTTCAAAAGAAGTGGAATTAAGATCAGTCTTTTGTAAGTTAACCTCTCTGCAAAAATCATGCATTTTAAAATCATTGCAAAATAATGGACATACTGTTGGTTTTCTTGGTGATGGAATAAATGATGCCCCAGTATTACGGGATGCCGATGTTGGAATTTCAGTTGATACAGGGACGGATATCGCAAAAGAATCAGCAGATATCATCCTGCTTGAGAAGAATTTGATGATTTTAGAAGAGGGAGTAATTAAGGGAAGGGAAACGTTTGGGAATATCATCAAGTATTTAAATATGACGGCTAGTTCAAATTTTGGAAATGTATTTTCTGTATTAGTTGCCAGTGCATTTATTCCATTTTTACCGATGTTAGCCATTCATTTGCTTGTACAAAACCTAATGTACGATATTTCTTAATTGTCTTTGCCGTGGGACAAAATGGATAAGGCGTTTTTGAAAAAAACCGTAATGGGATGCAAAGAATATAGGGCGTTTTATGCTCTGGATTGGTTCTACGTCATCTATCTTCGACATCACGACTTTCGCTGTGATGTGGTATGTATTTGCAGCTAACAGTATAGAACATCAAGCATTATTTCAATCGGGGTAGTTTGTGGAAGGATAGCTATCACAGACCTTGGTTGTACATATGTTGTGCACACAAAAATTCTTTTGTGCAAAGTACGGCAGCGCTCCCTGTTTTATTAACGATACTAATAATGGTACTTGTGTTTACATTCAGTTCTCCGCATTTGGTACCCTAATTGGGTTACAACCACTACCGTGGGAATATTTTCCATGGTTAATTGGGACATTAATAAGCTACTGCATCATTGCTCACATGATGAAGCGGTTTTACATTCATCGATTTGGTGGATGGTTGTAAATAATTCTCATTAAATAATATCTTATTCTGTGTGGGTTAAGAGAGTAATTCATACGGAATATATGACATTATGACTCTCATCATGGCGAACTTTTGCAGATATTTAGAACAGGTCTTGGTGTTATTCTTTAAAAACGAACTACCTACCACAACACAAATGAATTTAAGGAAACAATAGCGTTACATTTACCTGTTATTTTTTTTATTTGAAACGCTCAATTAATCTATCTATTTCTATTTATTTTCAAAGTTAAATAGGATGAATTGCTTTTTTATATCTGTTTTTACATATGGTTTTATTTGTTTTGTTCTAATTCTTTATTCGTCTTTTAATTAGGTTTTATGTGATAATATGTTGTTGCCAAATTTGCATTTGGGGATTATTTTATATTTATATTTTTTGTTATTTAAGCAAATTAATTTTTGGTCAATAAATTACCTTGTTTGAGAATTTAACTGCGGATTTGCCCGCGCTGAAAAGCCTTATAAAACATTTATCATTCTTATCATTTTCGCTGTGGGCGTGAAAATAATTGATTAATTTTATTTATTTATTGTGCGTGTGAGCTAGCTAAAGAGGGGAAATAATCAGCAAGGGACTCTTAGTTAAATTTATGTCACAAGCAGGCGGTGTATGTATTTATTTTGTTTAGAAAAATTTATTGATTATGATGGTGGAAAATATCCTTGATAGATTGCAGAGGGGATTGAATTTTGTTTAATTAGCAAAGTCTTGCTAGTTGAGTTTACAGGGTGTGAAGATGCAGATGTTTTTTTATTTCAATATCATACTGTATTTTATCTTATTTTTGTGATCTGTGTGATGTTTGTGCTCAAAGTGGGGGAGTGTGTATTTTCTCTTCTGTTTGAAAATGCTGCGATTATAAACTAAAAATGATCATACTGATAGCTTTTCAATAACTAGTATTCACATTTAATTAATAAATTTGGCATGACTATGATCTAAATCAAGTTATAGTGGAAGATGAGTACCTACCTGCATTATCAAGAAGCAAATTTTATTAGAATATTGATAATTTAACTAAAGGAAAGATTTTTTATCGTTATTTTGGATTTATAAGTTTAATAGATCGTATAAAACCAAAAACACTGTCTAATATTTTTATTTAAATAATTTAACTTATTAATTGTAGACTATTTCTCGTTTTTTTTTGCTTGAATAGTTAATGAGCTAGAATCATAATAAAAAGCACTAGTTTTGTGATCAGGATCACATAGTATTTAAAATGACATATATTCTCCGTTGTATAAGTTGATGATTCAGGAGTAAAGTTAATTAGCATTAAGAATATTCTTAATCAATTGTGGCAAGTGCATTACCCAGATGACGCAATAATACTTTTACAACCCATTACCGAAATATTTTAGAAATTGGGCGATCCCAAGAGTAATACAAAGGACAGTTACTGCTCTGGCTAAAGATGTATATTTCAGTTATGTCGGAGATTATTGAATCTCATGCTACTGGTAATTTTGTCGTGAGTGATTCTTTGATCACTTAATTTGATTTTTTCATGTAATCGGACGGGATATATAGAAATGAGTACGGCTGAATTGCTCAAACATATTTATGACATAAATTTATCGTATTTGCTTTTGGCACAACGGCTAATTAACCATGAGAAAGCATCTGCGATGTTCCGTTTAGGTATTAGTGAATCGATGGCTGATACGTTGGCCGAGCTGACATTGCCTCAGTTAGTAAAATTAGCTGAAACAAACCAACTGATTTGCCATTTTCGGTTTGAAGACCACGAAACCGTACAGCAGTTAACTAAAGAATCGCGGGTGGACGATCTGCAACAAATTCATACAGGTATCTTACTGTCTACTCATCTTTTTCAGCAGTTATCCGCCCAGGATGACACCTCAATCAAGAAAAGAGCGTAAAGATGGTTGAAAAAAGTATTGTTCAGGAAGCGAAAGATATTCAGCTGGCAATGGAACTCATCACTTTAGGCGCGCGATTGCAGATGCTTGAAAGTGAAACCCAACTAAGTAGAGGCCGCTTGATCCGATTGTACAAAGAGTTGCGGGGAAGCCCTCCGCCTAAAGGGATGCTCCCCTTTTCGACGGATTGGTTTATGACTTGGGAACAGAATATTCATTCGTCAATGTTCTACAATGCTTACCGTTTTCTGTTGAAAAGTGGACATTGTGAAGGCGTAGAGGCTGTTGTCAAAGCTTATCGTTTATATCTTGAGCAATGTCCTCCGGCGAATGAAGAAGGGCCTGTTCTGGCATTAACCAGAGCTTGGACATTGGTTCGTTTTGTTGACAGTGGGATGTTACAGCCAACACAATGTCGCTGCTGTGGTGGAACTTTTATCACACACGCTCACCAGCCGGTAAATAGCTTTGTTTGTAGTCTTTGTCAGCCCCCTTCACGGGCAGTAAAAAAACGTAAACTTTCCTCTCAACCTGCCGATACTAATTCACAACTGCTGGATGGATTTGCTCAGCAAGCTGTGTGAATTTAAATGGGAAAGTAAAATTCAGGTTACAGGTTTGATTATAAACTCTGTAACCTGTCGTCACACTCTTCTTCATTTATCGATTCTCTCTGTTCAGATCCCATCTGCTCACCAACTTAGCTAAAGGATATCGCGTGTTAGTACTTTTAGGATATATCGTGGTTTTTGGTGCGGTAATTGGTGGCTACCTACTTGTCGGTGGTCACATGGGCGCACTTTATCAGCCAGCGGAATTTTTGATTATTGCAGGTGCGGGAATTGGCGCTTTTATCGTGGGCAATAATGGCAAGGCGATAAAGGCAACACTGCGTGTTTTACCAAAAGTATTGCGCAGATCAAAATACAACAAGGCGATGTATATGGATCTTATGGCGTTGCAGTTTCGTCTGTTGTCCAAATCTCGCCAGCATGGGCTGCTGGCTTTGGAGCGAGATATTGAAAATCCACATCAAAGCGACATTTTCACCCAATATCCTCGTTTGTTAAAAGATCAGTATTTGATGGATTTTATTACTGATTATATGCGCCTGATCATCAGCGGTAACATGAATCCTCATGAAATTGAAGCCTTGATGGATGAAGAAATTGAGACTTATGAACAAGAAAGTGAAGTACCAGCGACGAGTTTGGCGGTTGTTGGGGATTCACTGCCTGCATTCGGGATTGTTGCGGCTGTCATGGGCGTCGTTCATGCATTGGGATCTGCGGATCGTCCGGCAGGAGAATTAGGTGTGCTGATCGCACATGCGATGGTGGGAACATTCCTTGGGATCTTATTGTCTTATGGTTTCGTTTCCCCTCTGGCAACACTCCTTCGTCAACGCAGCAGTGAGCAGGTCAAAATGATGCAATGCATCAAAGTGACACTGCTTTCCAGTTTGCATGGTTATGCGCCACAAATTGCAGTTGAATTCGGTCGTAAAACGTTATTCCTCACAGATCGTCCTTCATTCACAGAACTGGAAGAACATGTTCGTCGGGTTAAATCCCCTGTACAACAAGAAGTTGAAGAATAATTATGAGAGCGAATAATGTTTCTGTCGTCAGAATAAAGAAGCGTAAAAAACATGATTCGAACCATGTCGGCGGATCATGGAAGATTGCTTATGCTGATTTTATGACTGCAATGATGGCATTCTTTCTGGTTATGTGGTTGATATCGATAGCCAGTCCGCAGGAATTGACTAGCATTGCTGAGTATTTCCGCACTCCTTTAAAAGTAGCGATTAATCAGGGACAGAAAAGCAGCGATAGCACCAACCCGATCCCTGGGGGAGGGGATGATATTTTCCAACAGGATGGGGAAGTTTTCCGTCAATCTAATCTAGTTGAAGCTAAAGAAGAAACTCGCCGCTTAAATCGGTTACGTCAGCAACTCGACCAATTGATTATTACCGATCCTCGCCTTAAAGAGCTGCGTCCTCATCTATTGATTGACATGATGGATGAAGGTTTACGTATTCAGATTATCGATCGAGAAAATCGCCCGATGTTCATGATTGGCAGTTCGAAAGTCGAAAGTTATATGAGCGATATCTTGCGGGCAATTGCGCCGATCTTGAACGATATTCCAAACAAAATCAGTCTTTCTGGTCATACCGATAATTTACAGTATGCTAACGGTCAGCGGGGTTACAGTAACTGGGAGCTTTCTTCCGATCGTGCCAATGCATCAAGGCGCGAATTGCTGATAGGTGGTCTGGATGGAGCCAAAGTCCTGCGAGTTGTGGGTATGGCATCTACTGTTAGTATGCAGAAAGATATCGATCCTAATGCGCCGGTTAACCGTCGTATCAGCATTATTGTACTAAATAAAGATGCAGAAAAAAGGATTGAGCAGGAAAACAGTGGCGGTAACGCCATGACCGCTAACAATAGTATGGATATGCAAGAAGTCATCAGAATGGATTCAAATGAGGGAGCGGCTGCTCAGCAACCCACCGAACAATCCCATGTGATCATAAAACATGAAATCACAAAATCGGAACAGCCATCGGCTGAACCGCCGAGTGATAATCAGATGACAGAGTAAGTAACGATGGATATTACCGCGTTTTATCAAACTTTCTTTGATGAAGCAGATGAATTATTGGCTGATATGGAGCAGCATTTATTGTTGCTTGATGCCGATGAGCCTGATCATGAGCAGTTAAACGCAATATTTCGCAGCGCCCACTCGATTAAGGGGGGCGCTGCGACTTTTGGTTTTACCAAGCTGCAACAGACCACGCATGTTTTGGAAAATCTGCTCGATAGCGCCAGACGTGATGAAATACGTTTGACTATTGACATTATCAACCTGTTTTTAGAAGCGAAAGATATTATGCAGCAACAATTGGATGCCTATAAAAGTTCTCAGGAGCCGGATGAAGACACATTCAATTATATCTGCGAGACACTGCGTCAGCTTGCATTAGAACTACAACAAGGACAGCAGGAAAAAGAATTTTCTGCAGCAACACCTGAGATTCAGGCTGAACTTGTCACGGAAGAGGTTGTAAATGAAGTTGAGGAAAAACAGGCAGTAGCATCGGTTCAGTCCGAAGAAAATCAGCCGGAGGAGAGGCATACTTCAGCAGACAAATCCAATCATGGACAGATCCGTGTTCATTTATCTGGATTGAAAGAACGCGAAGTCAGTTTAATGAAGGATGAATTGGGGCATCTTGGTGAGATTTATGATGTAGAACAGACTACCAATAGCCTTGAAGCCTCATTGATCACATCTGCGACAGAAGATGATATTACGGCTGTCTTGTGTTTTGTCATTGAGCCAGAGCAAATCACTTTTTTACCAACAAATGAGTCTCAGTCAGAAGGCGCGGACACTGAAACAGAACAAGATGCAGCAGTAGCAAAAGGTGATGTTGTAGATGCCATAGTAAAAACGGATACGGTAAAAACTACGGTAGAAAATAGTACAACAGACAGCAATACAGTAAAAGATACTACCACAGCAATAAATACGACAATTACAAATAATCCACAGCCGACTGATGCTCCGAAAAAAGCAGATGTACGTGAGGTTGGGCGTCCGGCGCCCCGCCCGGCGGCGGGATCGCCACGTCAACGTGCGGAATCATCCAGTATTCGTGTTGCCGTAGAAAAAGTTGATCAGCTTATCAATTTAGTGGGTGAATTGGTCATTACCCAATCTATGCTGGCCCAACATTGTAACGGTTTGGAACCGACCAAACACAGTGAATTGCTGAGCTGTATGGCCCAATTGCAGCGAAATTCCCGTGACCTGCAAGAATCTGTCATGTCAATTCGCATGATGCCGATGGAATACGTTTTTAGCCGTTACCCGCGTTTGGTGCGGGATTTGGCTGGAAAACTCAATAAAAAAGTGGAATTGACACTAATTGGCAGTTCGACAGAACTGGATAAGAGTTTAATTGAACGGATTATCGATCCTCTAACCCACCTGGTACGTAACAGTCTTGATCATGGTATTGAAAGTCCGGAAAAACGCCTTGCAGCGGGTAAACCAGAGACGGGTAATTTGACTCTGGCGGCTGAGCATCAAGGTGGAAATATCTGTATTGAAGTTATTGATGATGGAGCGGGTCTGAACCGTGAAAAGATCTTAGCAAAAGCACAATCTCAGGGCTTAAGCGTCAGTGAAAATATGAGCAACGAAGAAGTGGCTATGCTGATTTTTGCCCCCGGCTTCTCTACCGCAGAAGTGGTAACTGATGTTTCTGGGCGTGGTGTTGGCATGGATGTGGTCAAACGCAATATTCAGGATATGGGCGGGCAAATTCAGATTAACTTCCAGGCAGGAAAGGGAACTGTCATTCGCATTTTGCTGCCACTAACATTAGCGATACTGGATGGCATGTCAGTCAGAGTCAATGAGGAAGTTTTCATCCTGCCACTGAGTGCCGTAGTGAGTTCATTGCAACCACAAGAGGAAGATATTTATCCATTGGCGGGTGATGAAAAACTATTGCTGGTACGTGGGGAATATTTGCCTCTGCTTGAACTGTATCGCATATTCGATATCCCTAATGGAATCACTGATCCAACGAAAGGCATTGCTGTTATTGTGCAGAGTGCCGGACGCCGTTATGCCTTGCTGGTGGATAAATTGGTGGGGCAACATCAAGTTGTTGTTAAAAATATTGAGAGCAATTACCGCAAAGTACCGGGTATTTCGGCGGCCACCATTATGGGGGATGGTAGCGTTGCGCTCATCATTGATATTCCTGCTTTGCAAAAACTTAACCACGAACAATTGGCACAGCGCAAAACATTTCACACTAAAAGGTAACATCATGTCGGCCATAGAAGAATTTAATAAATTATCGGGGGAAACGACCGGAAAGGAATATCTGGTTTTCACCTTGGGTGATGAAGAGTATGGAATTGAGATATTAAAGGTGCAGGAAATTCGCGGTTATGACCAAGTTACCCGCATTGCAAACACGCCTGCTTTTATAAAGGGGATCACCAACCTGCGTGGGGTGATCGTTCCTATCATCGATTTGAGGATCAAATTCTCACAGGAAGATGTCACCTATAACGACAATACTGTTGTGATTGTTCTGAATTTGCTTAACCGTGTTGTTGGGATTGTGGTTGACGGTGTGTCAGATGTGCTGTCCCTGAAAGAAGATCAGATTTGTCCTGCACCAGAATTTGCGGTCACTTTATCAACAGAATATTTAACGGGGCTGGGTTCTATTGATGAGCGGATGCTGATTCTGGTTGATATCGAAAAGCTTCTCAATAGTGAAGAAATGGCATTAGTTGATTCAGTCGCCAAAGGTTGATGTAAAGATTGATATTTTGGGGCTATTGCAATAAAAAACAGCAGCCCCTTTGTTTTAGATCAAAAAAATGCCGTAAAAAATCAATTTTTAGAATTATACGTAAAGTTCCCTTTAAGTGTGCCGATAACTATCTGTAATTCTAAAAATCGGCATAGAAATTTAGTAAAAAAGGGAAGTTATGTTTAACCGAATGAAAATAGTGACGGGATTAATCTCAGTCATCATATTGTTTGGTGCTTTGCAACTTATCTCCGGGGGATTGTTCTTCAAGGGGTTGAAGAATGATATAGATGCCTTTGACTTAATAGATAAAATGCGAGAGCAGCAAATCTATCTGGATGAGAGCTGGGTTAACCTGCTACAAGCCCGTAATAACCTGAACCGTGTTGGCATCATGTACATGATGAAAAATCGCGGTGTTGAAGGTAGTTATAAAACTGATGACGCTCTGGCAGAAGCCAAAGCTAATATTGCCCGTGCCGAACGGCTCTTCGAAAAATATGAACAGACTGAAAAATTGTCTTTCTATGATTCAGAACACCTGCAACGTTTGAAACAGACCCATAATGACTATCTTAACGCGCTTAAAGAGTTAGATAACATGCTAGCGCATAACAAGTTTGAAGAGTTTTTTCTCCATAAAACAACGGATTATCAGAATGCGTTTAATGCGGAATTTAACTTTTATCTATCCCAGAGCGCAAAATTTTATGATCAGGTGTCACAGGAAGCTGATAAAGCTTACAGCAATGTTGTTGTTTCGTTGATCCTTGTGATGCTCCTGCTGTTTGTGGTCATGGTGATAAGCTGGATTGGCTTACGCAAAGCGCTGATCAATCCGTTGCACAAACTGTTGGACAATATTAAGGCCTTCTCAAGAGGGGACTTGACTCAGGCGATCACGGTAACTGGCAATAATGAAATGGGCATGTTAGCCGTTGGTTTGAGACACATGCAGGAAGAACTGATCAATACGGTCAGAAGTGTTCATCAAAGTACCGAAACCATCTATACCGGCACCAGTGAAATTGCCGCGGGTAACAACGATCTTTCTTCCCGTACTGAACAACAAGTGGCTTCGTTGGAAGAAACGGCTGCCAGTATGGAGCAGTTGACTGCGACAGTAAAACAGAATGCTGATAATGCCCGTCAAGCCAGTAACTTGGCTGACAACGCCTCTGAGATCGCCCGTCAGGGAGGTAAAGTGGTGGCTAATGTCGTTCAGACCATGCATGAAATTGCGGACAGTTCTCGTAAGATCTCTGATATCACTGGTGTCATTGATGCCATTGCTTTCCAAACCAATATTCTCGCCCTTAACGCTGCTGTGGAAGCTGCCCGTGCCGGTGAACATGGCCGTGGTTTTGCCGTGGTTGCTGGTGAAGTGCGTAATCTGGCACAGCGCAGTGCAGAAGCGGCTAAAGAGATCAAAGCGTTAATCGAAGACTCGGTAAATCGTACAGATACCGGTTCCATGCAGGTAGAAAGTGCTGGCGAAACCATGAACAAAATTGTCGATTCTGTTACCCGTGTGACTGACATTATGGGGGAAATTGCATCGGCTTCTGATGAACAAAGTAGAGGGATCACGCAAGTTGGTGTCGCTATTTCCGAAATGGATAGGGTCACACAGCAAAATGCGTCATTGGTTGAGCAGTCTGCTGCTGCGGCGGCGGCATTGGAAGAGCAGGCCAAGATATTGACCAAAGCGGTTGCGATGTTTCAGTTACCGGAGCAGGCAGAAAGGAAGCAGCCTGAGAAAAGAAAACATGAAGTTTTATCGGCGACAAAATCGTCGACTCCTCCAGCTAATAAAACAAATCTTCCCATGCTGAAGAAAGACAGCAATGTGGAAGACCCATCTAATTGGGAAACATTCTAAAAAAATAATAGCGATAACCACGGCTGCATTATGCAGCCGTTAAACGAGGTGATTACATGTTAGGCAAGCTCCGCATATCAACCAGTTTGTATCTGTTACTGATGATGTTTTGTGTTCTGCAAATTATTTCGAGTGGTTTATCTCTGGGAATAATTTATACAGATCAGACATATATCGAAAGAATTGATCTGGGAACTCAACGGAGAGATACCCTTGGATTGAGTTGGTCGGCATTGTTGCAAACGCGTAATACTTTGAACAAAATCGCAATAGCCCAGAGAGCGGGGCAGTCACAAACGCAGATAGAGTCAATGGAGGCGTTACTCAAAGGTTCAATGAATGACGCAGACCGGAATTTTGCCAAATTTAGTTCACTACCTCGGATGGAACAAACTGATCATGGTGCAGCTTTATTAACTGCGGTTGAACATTCTTATCAAGAATATATCAACGCATTAAAAGAGCTAAAAACTTATCTTTATGAAGGTAATTTTCAGGCTTTCCTTGATCAACCTACAGAAGATTATCAGCGGAAGATGGAAATTGCATTTAACAACTATATGCAGTTTCTCGGCGCTAACATTAACTCAGCAGTTTCTGAGGGGAAATTTTACTACAAAGTATCCATTGCTATGTTTTTTGGCGCCGTCTTGATGGTATTTGTTGTTTCAATAGCAGCTAATTGGTGGATGAAACGTAACTTGCTCAGACCGTTTTCGAATATGAGAACTTGCTTCCAGGATGTAGCGGAAGGGCGTTTGGATAAGGAAATTGCCGTGTTCACCGATGATGAAATTGGTGATATTTTCCGCAAACTGCGTGACATGCAGGCATCATTAGTCAAATCCATTGCTGCCGTGCGTGAGAATACCAACCAGATGTATTCTGGCATTCAAGAGATCACTCAGGGTAATACGGACTTATCTTCACGTACAGAGCAACAGGCCGCATCACTGGAAGAAACGGCTGCCAGTATGGAAGAGTTGACTGTTACCGTTAAACAGAACGCAGAAAATGCGCGTCAGGCCAGCGAACTGGCGGTATCTGCTTCCCAGACTGCTTCAAAAGGTGGTGAGCTGACCACAAGTGTTGTAGCAACTATGGATGAAATTGCCACAAGTTCGAAGAAAATCAGCGCCATTATCAGTGTTATTGATGGCATTGCTTTCCAGACCAATATCCTGGCACTGAATGCTGCCGTTGAAGCGGCACGTGCCGGCGAACAGGGACGTGGCTTCTCTGTCGTAGCCGGTGAAGTACGTGACTTGGCACAACGTAGTGCCGAAGCCGCGAAAGAAATCAAAACGTTAATCGATGAATCTGTCCATCGTGTTAACCAGGGTTCAGAATTGGTGAATAATGCGGGACAGACGATGGATGAGTTGGTTAGGTCGGTGAACCAGGTGACTGATTTAATGGCTGAAATTGCTGCTGCCTCTGATGAGCAGAGCCGTGGTATTCATCAAGTTGCTCAAGCCGTTAGCCAGATGGATCAAGTCACACAGCAAAATGCTGCGTTAGTGGAACAATCTGCCGCAGCCGCTGCTGCCCTTGAAGACAAGGCGGACATGTTGGTAAAAACTGTTGCTCAATTTGAACTACCTGACAGTTTGGAAAATGAGTACGATCATCAAGCGACCGCTACATCAAACATGACTGATGAGCATGTTGTAAGTCAACTACGCTGAGGTCAGATGAAAGCCAATTCAATAGCTTCAGATACTGATGCTACTGTGTCGCTGAACTTTATGCTTCAACGACATGCTTTATCGGATGCGCAATTTGAGCGCATCTGCCAGTTTATCTATCAACGGGCTGGCATAGTACTGGCAAAAAATAAGCGTGAGATGGTATACAACCGTTTAGTCAGGCGGCTTCGTCTATTGGGACTTAATGATTTCGGTCAATATCTGTCGATTTTGGAACAAGACAGTCACAGTAAAGAATGGGAATCTTTCATTAATGCATTGACCACTAATCTCACCGCATTTTTCAGGGAATCCCATCATTTTCCTATTTTGGCGGCACATGCCAGCAGGAAAAATGGCGGGACATACCGCGTTTGGAGCGCTGCCGCTTCAACGGGAGAGGAGCCGTATTCTATTGCAATGACCTTGTGTGATGCACTGGGGCATCGGTCAAATCGGATAAAAATCATTGGCAGTGATATTGATACTAGTGTGCTGGAAAAAGCCAGTCGGGGTGTTTATCGGCTGGAAGAATTACAGTATCTGAGTGAAAGCCAAAAGAAAAAATATTTTTTCAAAGGGGTTGGTCGCTTTGCAGGATATGCACGGGTTCGTCCTTTACTTGCTGAATTGGTGAGTTTTCAGCATTTGAACCTGCTCGATTCTGATTGGGCACTCGAAGGTAAATTTGATGCAATATTCTGCCGTAATGTCATGATTTATTTTGATAAAAAGACACAGGAAAGGATCTTGCGTCGTTTTGTCAATTTCTTAAAACCGGATGGTTTGCTCTTTGCAGGGCATTCCGAAAACGTCACTCAAATCAGCCGAGAGTTCTACTTGCAAGGGCAGACCGTTTACGGTGTAGGTCGGGCAAGGAGGGGTCATGAATAAAATAACTGTTCTTTGTGTGGATGATTCGGCGTTAATGCGTCAAATCATGCGGGAAATTATCAATAGTCACCCTGATATGGAAGTCGTGGACTGTGCGCCGGATCCATTTGTTGCCCGCGATTTAATCAAAAAACACAATCCGCAGGTATTAACATTGGATGTTGAAATGCCGCGCATGGATGGCATTGATTTTCTGGAAAAATTGATGCGGTTACGTCCTATGCCTGTCGTGATGGTTTCTTCTCTGACAGCAAAAGGTTCGGAAATTACATTGAAGGCATTGGAACTGGGGGCGGTGGACTTTGTGACTAAGCCACAATTGGGTATCCGTGAAGGTATGTTAGCTTATAGCGAACTGATTGCCGAAAAAATCCGTGCCGCAGCCCTGGCTAAAATCAGTCCTGTGGAACCGATATCTGTAAGTACAGCACCATTGAATTTTAAGCCACTATTATCCAGTGAAAAACTAATCGCAGTAGGGGCATCGACAGGAGGAACAGAAGCAATCAAAAACCTGCTGCAACCCCTGCCGATCACCAGTCCGGCTTTATTAATTACTCAACATATGCCTGCGGGTTTCACCCGTTCTTTTGCACAACGACTTAATAAACTGAGTCAGATCACGGTAAAAGAAGCTGAGGATGGGGAACGTGTCCTGCCGGGACATGCCTACATTGCACCTGGCGATCGTCATATGGAACTTTGCCGCAGCGGCGCTAATTATCAAATCATGATAACTCATGCCCAGCCAGTTAATCGCCATCGTCCTTCTGTTGATGTTCTCTTTCGTTCCGTTGCCAAGTATGCCGGGCGTAATGCGGTAGGCGTTATTTTAACCGGTATGGGTAATGATGGTGCTGCGGGCATGCTGGAAATGAAACAGGCAGGGGCTTACACATTGGCCCAAAGCGAAAAAAGTTGTGTCGTATTTGGCATGCCACGGGCCGCGATCCAGTTAGGGGCGGTGGATGAAGTCATGGATCTTCAAAAAATCAGTAAAACTATGCTGACCAAAATCAGTGCGGGGCAATCGGTTCGTATTTAGTCGTTGTATTTGGTAGTTGTATTTGATGTTAATTTTTGCAGCGCTGTGCTGCTGGATAAGTGAAATTCCAAGGAGTTTTTATGGCAAGTAAGGATCTGAGATTTTTGGTCGTCGATGACTTTTCAACTATGCGTCGCATTGTGCGTAATCTACTGAAAGAGTTGGGGTTTAACAATGTAGATGAAGCACAGGATGGGGCAGAAGCGTTGACTAAACTCCGCACTGCCGAATTTGATTTTGTTATTTCTGACTGGAACATGCCAAATATTGATGGCCTTGAATTGTTGAAAACGATTCGCAGTGAAGAAAAACTGGCAGCTTTACCTGTCCTGATGGTAACGGCAGAGGCAAAAAAAGAAAATATTATTGCAGCAGCACAAGCCGGAGCCAGCGGTTATGTTGTGAAACCGTTTACTGCGGCTATTTTGGAAGAGAAACTCAATAAAATATTTGAAAAATTGGGGCTCTAAGGAGACAAAATGAGTGAAAATCCAGTCATGCCGAGAAATGAGGCGATCTCAACCAGTGAGATAATCAGCCGTATTGGGCAGCTAACCAGAATGCTGCGCGATAGTTTACGTGAACTGGGATTGGATCAAACCATCGCTCAGGCGGCTGAAGCGATCCCGGATGCAAGAGAGCGATTGAATTACGTTGTTCAAATGACAGCACAAGCGGCTGAAAGGGTGTTGAACTGTGTTGAAGTCGCGCAGCCCCGTCAGAATGAATTGGAAGTGTCAGCAAAAGCTTTAACCCAACGTTGGGATGAATGGTTTGCAAATCCGAAAAACTTGGATCTGACCGATGCTCGCTCACTGGTAACGGACACGAGAAACTATCTGAATCTCGTACCTGATCATACTTCATTTACCAACACCCAATTGCTTGAGATTATGATGGCGCAAGACTTTCAGGATCTTACTGGGCAGGTAATTAAACGGATGATGGAAGTCATTCAGGAGCTGGAAAAACAATTGGTCATGGTATTAATGGAAAATATGCCTTCTGACCAGATGGCTAAAGCGAAAAAAGAGAACGACAGTCTTCTCAACGGCCCTCAAGTTAACCAGAATGGTACTGGGGTTATTACCAACCAAGAACAGGTTGATGATTTATTGGACAGTTTGGGTTTTTGATAACGAGTGTAATTACTTTAACGAACAGAATTTTTATATTTTGGCTGCGCTTGGGTGAGCAGGATAGCTGGCCCAAGCGCCTGCTTCGATGGCATTAATCCAGGCTATGCAGAGGAAAATATTGTGGAGTCAATTGATAAAGTGATTAAGTTAAAAGATTCATTGGTGTCTTACCACAAGGTATTTCCAGAAAATAAGCGAAGTAACAAAAAACCAATAGTCTTCCTGCATGGCACAAATAGCAGCGGTAACAGTAGCTTTGGAGAGATAAAAAAGGCATTTAGCAGTGAGCGAGCCGTTATAATCCCTGATTATGCAGGATGTGGAAATTCTGAACTACCGTTAGAAACATTGACCATTGAGCATTTGGCGGAACAGGTTGCTATTGTGATAGAAGATAGCAGTAATATTTCTATTGATTTAGTAGGCGTTTCTCTGGGAGCAGTCGTGGCGGCAGTTGTAGCAGCCAAATACCCAAATCTCATTGATAAATTAATATTGACTGCACCGTGGGCGACAAATAATGATCCTCGCCACCAATTGATATTCAATACTTGGTTACATTTGGAATTGAATGATAAATCATCAGCAATGGCTTTCGCTTTATCACATGCCCTAAGTCCTGAATTTATCTCATCGTTGGGACATGAAACCATACAGCGGATCTGCTCTCAACCGGCAGAAAAAGAGATAGAAAAACGTATTGCTTTGGGATTATCCATAGATATAAAAGAGTATCTTACTCAAATAGATAAAAACACACTGGTTATTGGATTAAACAGTGATACGTTAATCCCGCCTTATTTGGTGCGTGAAGTTTATAAAAATATTAACAACAGTACATATAAAGAGATTAATAGTGGTCACGCGGTACAGATTGAGAAACCAGCAGAGTGGATTAGTCTGATAAAAGATTTTATAAACTAATTAACCACTTTCCCCACGGGTAAATACTTATAAATTGTTGACAACGATACATTATAAATAATCGATAACTGCTTCCGGCTATGCCCTTTATTCAGTAATCTGGCGGCCTGTTGTCGATTTTCCTCGGTAAACACTACTGGCCGTCCACCAATGCGCCCCTGTTCCCGTGCTGCGGCTAAACCGGCATTGGTTCTTTCTACAATTAGTTCACGTTCCATTTCTGCCAGTGCACTCATTACATGGAAGAAAAACCTTCCCATTGCCGTGCTGGTATCAATACTGTCAGTCAAACTTTGAAAATGAACTCCGCGTTCATGTAGTTCTGAAATCAGTGTGACCAGATTCTTCACACTGCGCCCCAGCCGATCCAATTTCCAAACCACTAGTGTATCGCCAGATTTAAGATGCTTTAAGGCACGTTTTAACCCTGGACGATTAGCCGTTTTCCCGCTGATCTTGTCTTCAAAAATCAGCTCACAGTGAATACTGATTAACGCATTTCTTTGTAAATCACTATTTTGGTCATTTGTTGACACTCTGATGTAACCAACTCTTGCCACTGATAATCCTTGAGTCATTCTAGAAACTATGTGAAAAGCAAATAATACCCATTTATTCGCTATAAAAAACCTTTAATTTATTTAATGGCGAGATAAAAATTTAGAGATGGAGAGGGAGATATCAGAATCAGTGATGTAAGAAGAATTATTATCAATAAGATTGATAAAGAGTAACCATAACGAGTGACTTAACTCACAGTATCAATTTTTTCTTGCCAAAGATACTCAATTAACCCTCGCTTATTTTCCTAAAATGCTCTTTATTTAATTGAAATAATTTTGTTACCAACTTGTTATATTGAATGCCGAGGGTGTATATGGAATTAATTACACAATGGTTAGCTGCACTAAACGGGGTAGTATGGGGCGTTCCTATGCTAATTGGGCTTTTGGGGATTGGTATCTTCATGCAAATCCGCTTGTCCTTCTTACCGATCCGTAAATTAGGCACGGGGTTCAAATTACTCTTTCAAAAAAATGAACAACGAGGTGAAGGTCAGATTTCACCTTTTAACGCACTAATGACAGCATTGTCAGCAACAATCGGGACTGGAAATATCGCGGGAGTGGCGACAGCCATTGTGATGGGCGGACCGGGAGCTATGTTCTGGATGTGGATGACCGCATTGGTGGGCATGGCGACGAAATATTCAGAAGCGGTATTGGCAGTACGCTTCCGGGAAACCGATAAAAGCGGTAATTACGTTGGCGGTCCGATGTATTACATCAAAAACGGCTTGGGTAAAAAATGGGTTTGGCTGGGAACACTCTTTGCTTTCTTTGGCAGTATTGCGGGTTTTGGTATCGGCAATACAGTACAAGCCAACTCTGTCGCTGACGTATTGCAAAGTAACTTTGGTATTGAAAAAACCATTACCGCCGGCATCTTGGTCGTTTTGGTTGGTGCCGTGTTAATTGGCGGTATCAAACGCATTTCTGATGTTGCAGGTAAATTAGTGCCTATTATGACTGTTGGTTATTTTGGGGCAGGGGTTATTGTTTTGGCACTCAATTTTACAGCTATTCCCGATGCATTTGCTTTAATCATCAAATCAGCTTTCACTCCCGTTGCGGCGCAGGGTGGATTTGCTGGTGCAGCCGTTTGGGCGGCGATCCGTTTTGGTATTGCCCGTGGTGTATTCTCTAACGAAGCGGGCATGGGAAGTGCACCTATTGCCCATGCAGCGGCAAAGACCCAAAACCCCATTCGTCAGGGTTTGATTGCCATGCTGGGAACCTTTATTGATACGATCATCGTCTGTTCCGTGACGGGCTTGACCATTGTTATTACCGGTGGCTGGCTGACAGGTCAAACAGGTGCAACACTGACCGCAGCTTCCTTCTCAGTCGTGATCCCAGGAGGCAACTATATCGTTGCTGTTGCTTTGGCTATTTTCGCCTTTACAACCATCTTGGGGTGGAGTTTTTACGGTGAGAAATGTATCCAATATTTATTGGGTCCAAAAGCTATAGTGCCTTTTCGTATCGCCTGGATTATCGCGTTGCCGATTGGAGCTACTCAGTCATTAACATTTGTCTGGTTGTTGGCAGATACCCTTAATGCCATGATGGCGATCCCCAACCTGATAGCAATTGCCTTTCTTAGTCCGGTTGTCTATCGCCTGACGAAAGATCATATTCGTGATGTTAATGCCGATAGTATTGATATTAAGGCATCAGTTAAAACGGATTGAAAAACGATTTGAGATGGCTGGTAACAGCCATCTCAATTCAAGACCGTTGTCATAATGCTCCAAATACCCCCGCAAATTTTGCAGTGTTCCCGCCATTGAATTTCTGGGCTTTTGTCATGCTTAACACAATTTTATTTGCCTTCTCCTAAAGGCAAATATTCTGCATGTAATCACGAACGCTCACCAAGGAAAGCTGTGGCTGAAGATAGCGATCTCGAAAAAACCGAAGAACCCACGCCCCATAAACGGGAAAAAGCTCGCAAAGAGGGGCAAATTGCGCGTTCTAAGGAACTTACCTCAATCCTGATGTTAGCGGGAGGGGTAAGTTTGTTGTGGATGAGCGGACAATCGATTACCCATGAACTTTCCCTGATGGTGTTTGAAGGATTCAATTTTGACCATAACATGGTCAGTAATGACAAACAGATGGTGCAACAAGTCGGTCGGTTACTGAAACAGGCGGTTTGGGCATTGCTGCCGGTTTTTGTCGGATTGGTATTGATTGCCCTCAGTGCGCCAGCGTTGATGGGCGGGTTGTTATTCAGTTCAAAATCGATCAAATTTGACTTGGCTAAGCTGAATCCCATTTCGGGTTTGAAAAAAATCTTTTCCATGAATGCACTGGCGGAATTATTCAAAGCCATCTTGAAGGCATCACTGGTGGGAGGTGGCACAGCCCTGTTTATCTGGCTTAATTGGCCTACTATGCTCAATCTGGCTGCTCAGCATCCGTTGATAGCCTTGAGTGATGCTATGATGATGCTGATTTTTGCCAGTTATATTGTCTTATTTATGTTGATACCCATGGTGGCGTTTGATGTGCTTTATCAGATCCGTAGTCACTTGAAAAAATTGAGAATGACCCGTCAGGAGATCAAGGATGAATTTAAGGAGCAAGAAGGGGACCCGCATGTAAAGGCAAGAATTCGTCAACAACAGAGATCGGCTGCGCGTAAGCGCATGATGACGGATGTGCCGAAGGCGGATGTCATTGTCACCAACCCGACTCATTACGCCGTTGCCTTGCAGTATGACAGCAAAAAAATGAGCGCCCCCAAAGTATTGGCAAAAGGGACAGGACTCATTGCCTTGCGCATTAAAGAAATTGGTGCGGAAAATCGCATCCCATTACTGGAAGCTCCCCCCTTGGCTCGAGCGTTGTTTCGCCATGCTGAGGTTGGAGGCTTTATTCCTGCGGCGTTATATGCTGCTGTCGCAGAAGTGCTTGCCTGGGTTTACCAATTGAAACGTTGGAAACAGGAAGGTGGCCTGAAACCGAAAAAACCTGAAAATCTGCCAGTGCCGCCAGCACTGGATTTTGCTGGAGAAAATAATCGTCATGGCTAATCTGGCCTCATTATTACGTTTATCGGGGAATATAAAAGGCTCCCAGTGGCAAATGCTTGCAGGGCCTGTTCTGATCCTCATGATCTTGTCGATGATGGTACTGCCGTTGCCACCATTCCTGCTTGATCTACTATTCACTTTCAACATTGCGCTTTCCATCATGGTCCTGCTGGTGGCAATGTTTACCCGCCGGACGCTGGATTTTGCCGCATTCCCGACCATTTTGCTGTTTTCAACCTTACTGCGCTTATCACTTAACGTCGCTTCCACGCGAATTATCCTGATGGAAGGACACACGGGATCTGCCGCAGCAGGGCAAGTCGTGGAAGCTTTTGGTCATTTCCTCGTTGGCGGTAATTTTGCCATTGGTATCGTGGTCTTCGTTATCTTGATCCTGATTAACTTTATGGTCATTACCAAAGGTGCAGGGCGTATTGCAGAAGTCGGTGCGCGCTTTGTGTTGGATGGAATGCCTGGTAAACAGATGGCGATTGATGCTGATTTGAACGCTGGATTGATCGGCGAAGATGAAGCTAAAAAGCGTCGTGCCGAGGTGACACAGGAAGCAGATTTCTACGGTTCAATGGACGGTGCGAGCAAATTCGTACGTGGCGATGCGATTGCCGGATTGATGATATTGGTGATTAACATCGTTGGTGGCTTGATCGTTGGTGTTGCCCAACACGGTTTGTCTTTGGGGGATGCCGCGGAAGCCTATACTTTGCTGACCATCGGTGATGGATTGGTTGCCCAGTTACCTGCATTAATTATTTCCACAGCGGCAGGTGTTATTGTAACGCGTGTAGCGACAGATGAAGATGTTGGTCAGCAAATGGTGACCCAACTTTTCAACAACCCTAAAGTCATGATGTTGAGTGCAGGTGTACTCGGCCTGCTTGGGTTGGTGCCGGGAATGCCTAATTTCGTCTTTTTGTTATTTACGGCGGCTTTGGCGGGTGTAGGCTATTTCCTATTGCGTAAGGACAAAAATCCGCTTGTGACACAACATGAAGAGATGAAAGCGGTGGAAGAGCAGCAACAAACCGCAGAAGCCTCATGGTCTGATGTGCAACTGGAAGATCCACTGGGAATGGAAGTAGGTTATCGTTTGATCCCAATGGTGGACTTTCGCCAGAACGGTGAACTGCTTGGTCGTATTAGTGGTATTCGCAAAAAATTCGCGCAAGAAGTGGGATATTTGCCACCCGTCGTACATATTCGTGACAACCTTGGATTGGCGCCAGCCAGCTACCGTATCATGATGAAAGGTGTAGAAATTGGACGTGGTGAAGCCCATCCGGGACGATGGTTGGCGATTAATCCGGGCGGTGCTGTGGGCGAATTACAAGGTGACTTGACGACAGATCCAGCCTTTGGCCTGGCTGCTGTCTGGATTGATGACAGTCTGAGGGAACAGGCGCAAGTGCAAGGCTATACTGTCGTGGCGGCCAGCACGGTTGTTGCAACTCACCTAAACCATTTGCTCACCCAGCATTCCAGTGAGCTATTTGGAAGACAGGAAGCGCAGCAATTGTTTGAGCGTGTCAGTCAGGAAATGCCGAAATTGACAGAAGATTTCATTCCTGATGTCGTGAGCCTGACAACTTTGCATAAAGTTTTGCAAAACTTGCTGGCGGAACAAGTGCCGATCCGCGATATGCGTACTATTGTTGAAACACTGGCAGAACATGCTCCGGTACAGAAAGATCCTTATGAATTGACTGCCATGATTCGAATCGCGCTTGGCAGGGCGATTGCCCAGCAATGGTTCCCAGGTGCGGATGAAATCAAAGTCATTGGTTTGGATGCGGGTTTGGAAAGATTGCTGCTGCAAGCACTGCAAAATGGTGGGGGATTGGAGCCAGGCCTGGCAGAAAGTTTGGAACGTCAGGCGGCAGAGGCATTGGAGCGTCAGGAAATGCTGGGAGCGCCACCGGTATTATTGGTCAACCATGCACTTCGTCCACTGTTGTCTCGTTTCTTGCGTCGTGTACTGCCTCGGTTGGTTGTACTGTCCAACCTTGAAATCACCGACAATCGTCAAATCAGAATGACGGCAACGATTGGTGGTGCGAGGTAGTCTTGATAAGAAAAAAATAATGAATATAAGGTGATCATTTAGGTGATCACCTTATTATGGATTAATCTGAACTAATACAGGTGAATGGCTACCTCTCAATTACTTATAATCGACAGTGAAGGTGGCTGTAGCATTAACGCTACCGGCAATGACAATATTACTAGTCTGATAATACTTTGCCTTATATGACAATGTCTTCAAAGAATTTATTATGCCAAGAGCTTGCTGTTCACCAAACTTTACAGGATTGTCTCTGTCATCTAACATCTGAATACCGATCCCTGTTGCTGATGAGGTTGAATCAGCATTTATCACTCCATTTGTATTAGTCTTTCCCGGCTCCCAGGTAATATTCGCGTTCGGGGATCCTTTGCATTGCACATTAATCTCGAAAGAACGTCCACCGGCAGTATCACCTATGCTTTTAAAGTGATTTTTTGATACGGCTCCCATCGGGACATTAACAATCGGTGTGGTTATTTCACAAGATCTTGCCGTGACGTTAAAAGAAGGGATTTTATAAGTGAAAACCGTATTCTTATTTTTAGTATCAGCCATCGTTATTATTATTTCATTGACTATTCCTGATTGAACATCACTATTGATCTCTATATAAAATTTACTGCTCAATATTCTGTTTCCGGTGCCGATCCCTCTTGAACTGCCCATATTCATAATCTGACTCACTACACCATTAGGTTGGAGTTCCCATTTAAATCTGACACCAGGAAGACTGGTTTCATAAAAGTTATTTTTGGGGGAACTTACATTTACTCCAGTCATGGATTTTACGTATATATGTTGACCGGATATATTGCATCTTATCCTCATCTCGTCACTGGAAGCACGTTTTATGTTTGGCAAATTTTTATAGTCAACATAAATATCATCAAATTTGACTATTTCCTGCATTCTATTAGCATTACATACTGCTGCTATAACCTGAGTTGAATAACTCCCCGCGACAATAACAATTAATAATACCAATAAAAAGTTATTAGCTTTAATCTGAAAGTGATTATTACGTTCAACATTAAACATGATAAATTCCTTTTAGTTGCGGCAATCAGCAGTCAGGCGTAATACGCCTGACTTTTCGGGCAGCATTGATAAATCTGTTTTTGCACGACATTGTTGACCCTTATTTTTTCCCCATTGTACTTTTATTTCTGCCTGTTCGGGGACAGCATTCAAATACAACTCACCATCATCACCAACAATCCCGCTACTGTCACTGTTTATTAACGCGGCACTGGCACCGAAAGGCACAGGTTTACCGTTGTAACGTAATGTCACCAATATACGGTACCCTTGGCGGACGCGAAAATCGGCAGCAATCACGGCACCGCGAGTCGGTACAATGTGTTGCACTGAATTGTCAAGGTCAACGCCATCAGCCAGCATTTCAGTATCCAGAGCAACCCGGTTGTAGGTATAAGGTTCGATCGACGGGATTACGGCATAGCCACGTGAATCCGTTTTAATTCCACTGTGATTTAAAATTTTTGTTTCTGCTGCACCAGCCGCTTTGACCAGTGCTACGGTCTCACCCAAGGATTGGGAAAACGTAATACCGTCTTGATGGGCGACAATACCGCCAGACAGCCCGTAGTTAAGTGATTGGCTATTATCACTGTAGCTGTAGCCCAGATTCACACGACCAGAAGAATGGCTATATTCCAGCGAAGCACCACCGCTCGCCCCTTCCATATTATTGCTGTGCTCTCCGTGGATACTATATGACAAGGCATGATCGTCCAATGCGCTGCCACTAATCGTCAGTTGTTGGCTTCCCCGACTGTGGCTATTTCTATTCATGCTGTAAGTTACCCATCCATTAGGCAGCCACTGATCCAGTGGAATAGAAATGTTAAACGATGCCTGTATATCCTTACTCTTAATGGATTCATGATTGGCATCGTAGGAAAGATTCAACCCATAACTGATCCCAGCAAGGTTAATGTTATAACCTGCAGATAATGATTGGTTGGTGCCTTGTTTTCCCCAGTAATCTTGCTGATAGGCAGACACATAAATATTGCCAAAATTCCCCATCCCTTGGTTTAGGGTTAGCTGTAATTGGCTACGCTTATTTTGTGCGTGGCTGGCTTCTTTTCTTACTGAATATTCATTTGCCTCTGCAAATGAATAGTATTCTGGTGTGGAATAGCGATACCCGGCCAATGTCAGGGATGTCCCCGTTGTCTCGATACTTTTCGTATATTGGATTCGGTACGATTGCCCTTGTTTATGTTCATTCTCCTGCAACCAGGCATCTGCTTGTGTCATATCCAGAGAAATCGCCCCAAAATTACCTAAACTAATCCCCAGGCCAGCGTTAAACGCCCGGTAGTTTTCTGCTACCTGAATACCAGATAGCAAACTTAACCGATTGGAGAGTCCATAGATAAATGTTGCTTCGCTAAAATAAGGTTTATCAGCGTTGGCATTTGAATAACGGTAACGCCCCAGGGTAACCTGATATTTTAGTTGCCCTTCTCGCTGCATCATTGGCACTGATGAAAATGGTTGCACAAATTTACGCTGCTGCCCGTCCTTTTCGGTGATCGTGATATCCAAATCACCGGAGCCGGAGGTTGAATAAAGATCCGTAATAACGAAAGGTCCCGGCGGAACATAGTTTTCGTAGATGACGTAATTATTTTGGCGAATCGTTACGCGCGCATTGGTTTGAGCAATACCACGGATAATTGGCGCAAATCCACGCTGGCTGCTGGGTAACATTAAGCTATCGGATGTCATAGACGCACCGATAAACGGCACGCTTTCAAATATATCTCCGTTAGTAAAGGTTTCGCCAAGAATTAGTTGGCTTTTTAGTTCCAGAATGTCCCGTTGGATGTAGCTGTTAATGGATGAAAAACGACTCTCACCTTTATTTTTTCCAGAATTATAGTCATAAACAGATTGATTCCTTATGCGCCAGGCTCCGATATTTATTCCGCTTTGTAAATTTAAAAAATAACTTTGGTTTTTTGTATTTTTATTATAATTTTCCGATCCACTAAAATTATAACTCATTAAAAATGCTGATTCTCCATGTTGCCATAAATGTGATGCCACAGTGTCTCTGGCTTGATTATCCAAAGCTGCTTGTGGAATGCTGATGTCCAGACGTTGCCCATAGAAATCAAATGAAGTCGATGCCTGTAGAATATATTCGCTAATATCATCAATAGTTTGCTCAGGAGAGAGTTTCATCAGCGCAGGAAAAGCTGACATTTTCACGCCAAACTGTTTTAAATTATCGACCGTTAGTTGTGGAGACAGTTTTCCGTTTTCCAGTTTAATAAAATTAACCTGTTTTGTTTCTTTCTCTTGTCCGTTAAGAAATATGTTCACCTGATACTGACCCGGTAATTGACCACCGGGGAATGAAAATGCGCTCAAATCAATCACCGATTGAGTATCATCTAATTCCAATGCTGATAATCGAAAATAATCCTGTGCCGTGACGGGTAATGATAACAATATGGAAAAACATAAAATAAAGATTGAAAGCAAACATGTTGGCATAATTGAGTCGCCACTCGTTCTATTTTTAAAAAATATGATTTTTCGTCCCCAATATTTAACTTTTATTTTCTTTTTAAGGCAGGTTTTTAATTATTTCTTTGCTTATGCCACCATGACTGTTAATACTATTCCAGCTGACTAAGCCTGATGATTCAGATGGCAGAACGAAATACGCTACACCTTGTGGAGCGATCATATCAGTACCTGTCAGGGTTTTACCGGCCACTTTGAGCTGCCCGATGGTTACGTAATAATTACTGGGGTTTCTGACCTCAAGTTGGTGACCAATGCGACAAAATGTCAGCGTCTTATAAGCCTCTTCAGAATCACCTTCAATGCCTTCTGGCCGATAAAACAATTTGATTCGGGTTTTCACCGCAATCAATAAAGTATTCTGTTCGTTTTCTTGTATGGCAGGGATAGACTTCACATTAAGGTAAAAAACCGATTCCCTATCCTCAGGTAGATTACCGCCGATACGGACAATACGAAGAATACTTTCTTTGCCAGCATCCAAACGAAATAGCGGCGGCGTCACAATGAAAGGCGCTTTTTCTCCTTTTAAATCAGTACTGATAAAAGACTGAATTAAATAAGGCCGGCTTTCGTCAGCGTTTTTCACTGAAATTGAAGTTTCTTTTTTATTTCCTTTATAAATAACGCGGGTTCCACCAATAGTTACACCCGCCCAGGACGGAAATATAAAAAACAATAAGAATATAAACGTTATTTTTTTCGTTAACATATACGATGTAAATATTTTTTTTATTTTATGTTTCATTATTACATGACTACTTATGATGTTAATAGCTCCTGACCGCAGCCATAAAAATGCCTCTGCGGCTAGGGAATAAATTTTTATAAATAATTAATTTTTATTTGTAATTTATACTAAAATTAAGTGTGGCATCGGCCTTTCCGGCTTTAACGCTTTGTCCATTAGATACATAAGCCACTTGTAAAGGTATTTTCATATCAGCCTCGTTGATTTCAATTATTGGCAGCTTAGGAGAGGAAGAAAGATCTATTTGCTTACCTGTGCTATTATAAATACCAATGCCAATTCCGGCTGCGGCTGTTCCAGAAAGTCCATCTAATGCTAACAGCCTGTTATCGACGGAATCCAGTGTACTCCCAGAAAGTGTGACTTCCATGGTAAGAGGTGTAGTAGTAACAGGACACCCGGTTAATTTAATACTAAAAGGCTTTTTGCTCCCCGCAATTTCAGTTCCTTTTTTTCCTATATCGCTCATGTGATATGTCCCCATGTTCACAATATTGCCAGAAACATCACTATTACACGTTGATTCTACAATGTCCCCGTGGAATTTTACTGACCCAGTTGTTACCGGAAAGGCCGCATAAGAAATACTACTTACTGAAACCAATATTGCAGCAATAAAAGATGAAACTAAAATATTTTTCATTTACACATCCATAACAATCATAATATAAAACTACTTATTATGCATAACGCAAAATAATAAAGCGTTATAACAAAAAGATCTCGCGCACAGTTTTCTGTGCGCAGAAGAAAAATTTACCTTATGAATCAAAAAAGATCAACAAAACTATCGGTATTCACGATCAATTAACAATATATTGATAGGATTTATCAATCAAGGAGAAGTGAAGAATTTGAGAGAGGCATTTCTACATAAGCGATGGTTTTTTCTTTTTTTATCAAAAGTATACCTAAGACAGTGGCGTTGTTTTTTTGTTGCCGACAAAAGACCATTGTTCATCCAACTCGCAAATGAGCGTGACATCGTCGTAAGCTTTTCGTCTCGATGTTACCTACTTCCATGCCTACGTACCAGTTCTGTTTGGCCACAATATCGGCAAATAACTTCTATCGTAACGGTCATGCTGATCTCTCTTTAAAAAAACATAATAAATATCAAATTAACGCTTTAGAGTCATGACTAAAAATTGAATATATCGAAACTATAACCGAGGGGCCGATCAATATTCCTTTAAAAGTTAGTATAATGAGAATTATTTTCTTTTTTATCTAGGGCAGGGGAAATACAGATACACAGGAACAGACCCCTTATTATTGCCAATAAACCAAGAGGTCTGTAGAGCTTACTGCCTAAGCAGTAACAGAATGATCAAACGCTGATCTTGTGGCCTGATAGCGCTGAATGATGACGGGCCTGGCCGTCTGCACCATAAAGAGAAGGGCTGTGGTGAGTTTTCAGAAAAGCGATTGCTTGACTGTTCAATTCAATATGTTGTTCCAGTAAAAATCCGTTATGTGAATTTAAATCACGGATACGTTCAACAGATTGACTAATTTGACTCCATAATACTGCTAGCCTTTTATGGTTAGCATAAGGAGCATTTATTTTTAACGTGTCATTTAACTGCTGGCGTTTTCGTTCAGCATGATCGAGTGCTGAAAGCAAAAATGTCTTTTGTTCCGTCACGCGATGTAAATGATTCACTTCAATAAAGCCTTCGCTCAATATGCGCTGTTCTTCTGCCATAGTTTGCGAAAGCGAATTTAAGTGCGCGCTTTGCTGTTCAAGCAAGAGTTGAAGTTCTTCCATTTATGGCTCTTTAGATTTTGGTGTTTATTTATCATATTCCATGTTTTCAAGGGCCTCCCTAAATAGAGCATCAGCAATTTTACCGCTGTCCATCGTTAGGGTTCCCTTTGCAATGGCTTCTTTCAATTGTTGTACTTTTTGGATATTAATATCCTGACTGCTTGGCTGAACGAGCTTTTTCTGCGCTTCGCTCAGCTTAACTTGTGTATCTGCGCTTTTTTCTGCAACAGCCACAATTCTGCGAGTGCTCTGAGCACCTTCATTGGCATTGCGTTGCTGTAAAGCAGCCATAGCCAGTAGAGGTTGAGTGCGTTCAATACTCATAATCGTAATCCTTTAATCAGGCATTATTTATTTGTCTTAGGTAGCAGGCGATATACCGCTGGCATGCCTGTAAATCATGGTCTGTTGGTTATATCGGCGTGAAGAAATAAAACTTTAGCCATTTATAACATCATTTTTACACTGCCATTTTCTTGAGCTTCACCAGTAATAACCTGTCCAGAGTTCAGGCGGACACGGATATTATCAAAACTCGCGGCGTTGTTAATCGCTTTTCCTTCGTAACGCACCTGAAAATGGTGTCCATCTACGGTGACAACTACATTTTGTCCGGCTTGAATTGCCCAGGGACGCCGGACCATATTACGAGTGATGAATTGTCCGGCAGGTATGTTGCGCAGCGCAATACCATTTTGTATGGCCCTGTTGTTACGGATTATGTCGTTTGGCAGCTTATCTAAGGAGCCTGTTTTTACTTGAAAATCTTTTTCTGTCAGGACCGCATTGCGGTTAATGGCCCGCTTAGAAACCAAATAAGGGCCGATGACATTGACATAAACCTGAATAAAACGGCGTTGCTGACCACAAATCACAGGAACGGAAAGGTTACCCCAATTTTTGTTGCTAAGTAACGGTTGTATTTCAGGGTGTTCACAAGCAGGCCATTGTTGTTCAGGTGTTTTGATCTTCACTGAGACCTTATGATTCGATGTGCGATGAATCTGCCTGAAATAGTCATCTATTAATTGCGGTATATTGTTTCCCCAAGCTACAGAACTGCCGAAAACAAAAAATAGATTAAGGAAAAAGGCAAGGAATCCGATAAACTTTAGTGCAGGCATTTCACCACCTTAAATCCTGTTCGCGAGCCATGATTGCAAAAAATATTCAGCACCTGTTGGATGTTAATAGTGTAACTCGATTGATTATTCGTTAATGGGATAAATAGCAATTCAATTTGTTTCTATTCTTCGAATTACCTTTTTCTTCTCCGTTTATTCTGTTAGCTGCTTGGGGATTATCCCCGACAGAACAAATCCGAGGGAGGAATATGCTCGATAAATTAGATGCCGCCTTTCAATTTCGACAAGAAGCGCTGGCACTCCGCAACCAGCGGCAGGAAATCTTGTCTGCCAACATTGCTAATGCGGATACCCCTGGCTATCAGGCGCGTGATATCGATTTTGCTGCTCAACTGAAAAAAGTCATGGCACATGGTCGTGTAACGGGGAATGGAATTGGGCTAACTCTGACTTCCGATCGACATATTCCCGTTCAGCCTCAAAAACGTCTGGAGATGGATCTGCTGTATCGGGTGCCATACCAGACAGCCATGGATGGAAATACCGTTGACATGGATATAGAACGCAGCAATTTCGCAGATAACAGCCTGAAATATCAGGCCGAACTTACTATGACGAATGCGCAAATCAAAAGCATGATGTCAGTTCTACAGTCACAAGGATAATGGGAATGTCTCTACTCAGTATTTTTGATATTGCCAGCTCGGCGCTTTCTGCCCAGTCCCAGCGACTGAACGTCAGCGCCAGTAATATGGCGAATGCCGACAGTGTTGCGGGGCCGGATGGCGAGCCATACCGTGCCAAGCAAGTGGTTTTCCGTGTCGCTGCTCCCGCAGGCCAAGAGGTTGGCGGCGTTCGCGTTAGTGAAGTGGTGGATGATCCTTCACCTTTCCGCCTCGAATACCAGCCGGGCCATCCGCTGGCCGATGAAAAAGGTTATGTACGTATGCCGAATGTGGATGTGGTCGGGGAAATGGTCAATACCATCTCGGCTTCCCGCAGCTATCAGGCGAACGTTGAAGTGCTTAATACCACCAAATCCATCATGTTGAAAACGCTGACACTGGGCCAGTAACAGGAATGTCGTTATGGGAATTACCACCTCAATTAATGAATCATTGGATAATTCAACAGTCGGTGAACTGGCTAAGTTGACCAATCAAAAACCACAAAATAGTGGTGATATCAAAGATAGCTTTTTGAATATATTGGTTGCTCAGCTTAAAAACCAAGATCCAACCAACCCAATGCAAAACAGTGAAGTGACTTCACAGATTGCGCAGATCAGTACTGTGGAAGGTATTGAGAAGCTCAATAAGACGCTGGGTTCCATTGTCGGGCAAATGGACAGTAACCACGCGATGCAAACGGTAGCACTGATTGGTCGAAGTGTTATGGTTCCTGGCAATGAGATTTTGGTTGGTTTCAACGGAGAAAAAAATATTGACGCAGCACCGTTGGGCTATGAACTGAACCGACCTGCCGATATCGTTAAAGTGACCATCAAAGATAAAAGTGGCGCAGTTGTTCGGGAGATGGAATTCAAGAAATTAGATCCCAACTCATCCGAATATTTGAGTGCTGGCGTACACAGCTTCTTATGGGATGGTAAAGACGCAGAAGGCAATATGCTGGAAGGAAAAGCTTATAACTTCACCGTTTCCGCAAGCCAACAGGATCAAGCGTTGATGATACATCCTCTGAGAGAGGCTAAGGTTAACGGCGTTGTGCGGCAAGAGAATAGCACTAAATTAGATTTAGGGCTGGCGGGAACGGTAAACATGGATCAAGTTCGTCAGATTCTTTAATTAAACGGAGGACATATGTCTTTTTCACAAGCGGTCAGTGGCTTGAATGCCGCAGCGAGTAACCTGGACGTTATTGGTAATAACATTGCAAACTCAGCGACATTTGGCTTTAAATCCAGCTCCGCTTCCTTTGCGGACGTTTTCAGCGGCTCAGAAGTGGGCTTGGGTGTTAAGGTTTCTGGCATGGTTCAGAACTTTAAAGACGGCTCAACCACTACAACTAACCGCCAATTGGATATGGCAATCACACAAGGCGGTTTTTTCCGTATGGAAGATTCCAACGGTAATATTTTCTATTCCCGTAACGGTCAGTTCAACCTGGATTCAGACCGTAACCTGATCAATATGCAGGGTATGAAACTGACGGGTTATCCGGCGGTGAACGGAGTCATTCAACAAGGTGGCGCAGTAGGACCGATTTCGATCCCAACGGCAATGATGGATGCGAAAGCAACGAGCAAAATTTCGTTGTCAGCTAACCTGAGCGCAACGGAGAAAGCCATTACAGAAAAATTAAATCCGGGCGAGAAAGATACGTTTAATTTCAGTACGCCCATGCAAATTTTCGATAGCTTGGGTAGCCAGCACGATCTTAATGTGTTTTTTGTTAAAACAGAAAATAATAAATGGAAAGTTTATGCCCAGGATACTTCTGTAACAGGTTCTGAAGCTCAAGAATTGGGTGAGTTGTCATTCAATACAAGTGGACAAATGGCCGCGATTGATCCATTCACATTTACAATGCCAGCACTGAATGGTTCCGCTCTCGCGGAAATCACCATCGATTTAAATGGAAGTAAGCAGCAGAGCCTTGCACAAAGTTCCAGCAACAATCCAAAGCAAGATGGTTATGCCGCAGGTTATTTCACCAAGTACCGTGTAGATAATGACGGTAAAATCTACGGCACTTATTCCAACGATCAAAATCAGGTATTGGGTCAGGTGGTACTGGCAAACTTTGCCAACCCTGAAGGTCTGGCTGCACAGGGCGATAATATTTGGGCAGAATCCGGAGCATCAGGTAGCCCGGTTGTGGGACTTGCAGGTTCAGGTAACTTCGGTAAGTTGATCAGCGGTGCGCTGGAAGCTTCTAACGTAGATATGAGCCAAGAGCTGGTCAATATGATCGTCGCCCAGCGTAACTATCAATCCAACGCTCAGACCATCAAAACGCAGGACCAAATTCTGCAAACACTGGTCAGCATGCGTTAATAAGCTCAGGCGGATAGCTTTATGGATCACGTCATTTATACCGCTATGGGAGCTGCGCGCCAAACGCTGGAGCACCAAGCTGTCACAGCCAACAATCTGGCCAATGCGTCAACGCCGGGCTTTAAAGCCCAACTTGCTGCACTGCGTGCTGTACCCATTGAAGGTGAAACCTTGCCGACACGCTCGCTGGTTGTTGCTTCTACCCCTGGCATGGATAGCCGTCAGGGACCCATGAATTATACCTCCCGTCCGTTAGATGTGGCGGTCGGACAAGGTGGCTATTTAGCTGTTCAGCTTGAAGATGGGACGGAAGCCTATACCCGCAACGGTAATATCCAAATTTCGCCTGAAGGGCAACTGATGGTACAGGGGCGCATGTTGATGGGCGAAAACGGGCCGATTGATGTTCCGCCGCAAGCTGAATTGACCATTGCGACAGATGGTGCCATTTCTGCCTTAATTGCCAGCGATCCGCCCACGTTGTTGGGCCAGATTGGCAAGCTGAAAATCGTTAAACCGGAAGCTAATCAAGTGGTACGTGGCGATGATGGTTTGTTCCATTTAACGTCACAGGCGCGGGAACAGCAGGGCAATGAATTGGCGGCCAGTACAGAAGTGAAACTTATGCCAGGTGTCTTGGAAGGCAGCAATGTTAATCCAGTGGAAAGCATGGTGAACATGATCGCCAACGCGCGTCGTTTTGAGATGCAAATGAAAGTCATACACAGTTCCGATGAAAATGCACAGCGGGCTAACCAAATTCTCGCTATGAGCTAAATCGGATACAGGGGATAAATTCATGATCCGATCTTTATGGATTGCCAAGACTGGGCTGGATGCTCAGCAAACCAATATGGATGTTATTTCTAACAACTTGGCAAATGTCAGCACCAACGGTTTCAAACGCCAGCGTGCGGTGTTTGAAGATTTGCTCTATCAAACCGAACGTCAGCCAGGTGCGATGTCGTCTGAACAGACTACCCTGCCATCAGGTTTGCAGATTGGTACGGGCGCACGACCGGTAGCCACTGAGCGGCTGCACAGCCAGGGTAACCTGGCGAAAACCAATAGCAGCCAGGATGTGGCAATTAAAGGACAGGGCTTTTTCCAAGTCCAGATGCCTGATGGCACCATTGGCTATACCCGTGATGGTTCATTTCAGAAAGATCAGAATGGTCAGCTGGTTACTGTGGGTGGTTTTCAGATAGTACCTGCCATCATCATTCCAGATAATGCCACTAAGCTCAACATTGCCAGTGATGGTACTGTTAGTGTAAACGTGCAAGGGCAAAATGCGCCTCAGCAGATTGGGCAACTGACATTGACCACGTTTATCAATGAAAGTGGACTGGAAAGCATCGGTGAGAATTTGTATCTGGAAACCAACAGTTCTGGCGTACCAGTAGAGAATGCACCGGGCATCAATGGCGCTGGCGTGCTCTATCAAGGCTTTGTCGAAACGTCTAACGTCAATGTGGCGGAAGAGTTGGTCACTATGATTCAGGTGCAGCGAGCCTATGAAATCAACAGCAAGGCAGTATCGACTTCTGATCAAATGCTGCAAAAGCTGACACAGTTATAACCTAATCATTAAATGGTGGGGGAATACGTTCTTCCACTATTTCTACGATAAACTTAAGAGCATAGAAGATGGATACAATGCCCGTTGCCGAAAGCCATGCTAAAAACCATGTAGCTTATGGCTCCACTGGTTTACGGAGAAACCAGAGAAATAAGTGGCGTATCAGCATATCTGTGGCGGTACTCGCATTGTCGGCACTGACATTAGGGGGCTGTGCTTATATGCCGCACAAGCCACTGGTGGAAGGGCAAACAACCGCAAAACCCGCCGAAACGCCTGCTCCAACGCCAAATGGTTCTATTTTTCAAACTGTCCAACCGGTCTATTACGGCTATCAGCCACTGTTTGAAGACCGCCGTCCACGCAATATTGGTGATACGCTAACGATTATTTTGCAGGAGAACGTCAGTGCGAGCAAAAACTCTTCAGCCAATGCGAGTCGCAATGGAAAAACCAGTTTTGCGGCGGCTTTGACGCCTCGTTTTTTACAGGGATTGATGGGGGGTGGAAAAACCGATCTGGGCATGGAAGGCAATAATGAATTTGGTGGCAAAGGTGGTGCGAATGCCAACAATACCTTCAGGGGCACCATTACTGTGACTGTGGATAAACTGCTGGCCAATGGCAACCTACATGTAGTGGGGGAAAAACAGATCGCTATTAATCAGGGTACGGAGTTTATTCGTTTCTCTGGTGTTGTTAACCCGCGCACGATCACGGGCAATAATACGGTGAGTTCCAATCAAGTTGCTGATGCCCGTATTGAGTATGTTGGTGATGGTTATATCAACGAAGCGCAGCATATGGGTTGGTTACAACGTTTCTTTATAAATATCTCGCCGTTTTAAAAGAGGATGGTTAGGATGAAAAAATTAGTCGCCAGCCTTTTTACGTTTTTGTTGGTGCTGTCCGGTACGTTCACTTCTGCCAGTGTTTTTGCCGAACGTATTCGTGATTTGACGACGATTGAAGGAGTCAGGGATAACGCGCTGATTGGTTATGGTTTGGTCGTTGGGCTGGATGGAACGGGTGACCAAACCATGCAGACGCCTTTTACTACCCAAAGCCTGAGCAATATGTTGTCACAGCTAGGGATCACCGTACCCGCCGGTACAAATATGCAGCTTAAAAATGTCGCTGCCGTGATGGTGACAGCAAAACTGCCCCCGTTTGCGCGTACAGGGCAGAACATTGATGTTGTCGTTTCCTCGCTGGGTAATGCCAAGAGTTTGCGTGGCGGTACATTGCTGATGACGCCGTTAAAAGGGGTGGATAACCAGGTCTATGCTTTGGCTCAGGGCAATATTCTTGTGGGTGGTGCCGGTGCGAGTGCCGGTGGTAACAGTATCAAAGTCAACCAACTTGCCGGTGGCCGGATTTCCAATGGTGCGGTGATTGAACGTGAGTTGCCAACACAGTTCGGCCAGAAAGGCACGCTGAATCTGCAACTGAATGATGATGATTTTGGGCTGGCTCAGAAAATCAGTGATGCGATCAACCGATTGAAAGGAACGGGAACGGCGACACCGTTGGATTCCCGCACGGTGCAGTTGCGTTTACCGATTGAGAACAGCGAACAGGTGAAGTTTCTGGCTCAGGTACAGAATTTGCCTATCCGCGTGGATGCCGGTGATGCCAAAGTGATTTTCAACTCCCGAACAGGTTCCGTGGTGATGAACCGTAATGTTACCTTGGACAGTTGTGCGATTGCTCATGGTAGTTTGTCTGTGACCGTTGAACGTCAGATCGTGGTCAATCAGCCCAATACGCCATTGGCGGGAGGCAGTACCGTCGTGACCCGTAATACGGGGGTTGGCATTCAGGAGCAGGGGGGCGCATTGCAGCAACTTAGTGCCAGTGCAAATCTGACACAAGTTGTGCGTGCGTTGAATGCGTTGGGTGCAACGCCAACCGATTTAATGTCGATCTTGCAGGCAATGGAGAGCGCAGGTTGTCTGCGGGCGAAATTGGAGATTATCTGATGAATGATTTTCTGACGATGTCCAATGCAGCTTACGATGTTAACTCATTGCATTCACTGAAAGCTAAATTGTCACAGGAACCACAACAAGGGCTACGGCAAGTAGCCCAACAATTAGAAGGCGTCTTCGTTCAGATGATGCTGAAAAGTATGCGTTCCTCGTTGCCGCAGGATGGCATTTTAAGCAGTGAGCAGACGCATTTTTATACTTCGCTGTACGATCAGCAAATTGCCCAGGATCTTTCCCAAAAGGGGTTAGGATTTGCGGACATGATCGTTAAGCAATTCTCTAATGCGAATAATAATGTACCTGATGAATTAGCCAACACTGTGCCGATGCCGCTGGATAATGAAATCCTGCAAACATTACCGAAGCAGGCATTGGAACAATTTATGCGTCGGGCTATACCGGCTCCTGACTATCTGTCTAAAAACCCATCTTCGGCGAATGGTTCACCTCAATACAGTTCAGCCCCACCAAAATCATTGCCGATGCACAGCGCCAGCTTTGTTTCCATGCTTTCCTTACCAGCTCAGTTGGCAAGCCAGCAAAGTGGTATTCCTCATTTATTGATTATTGCTCAGGCAGCGCTGGAATCCGGCTGGGGGCAGCGAGAAATTCTGACAGCGGAAGGTAAGCCAAGTCATAATTTGTTTGGTATCAAAGCGGGAAAATACTGGAAAGGGCCCGTCACCAATATTATGACGACGGAATACATTGATGGTGAGCCGAAGAAAATGCAGGACAGCTTCCGCGTCTATAGCTCTTATACGGAAGCGATAACGGATTACGTCAATTTACTGACAGAAAACCCCCGTTACACCAAGGTTGCACAATCAACAACGGCAGAGCAGGGAGCGTATTCCTTACAAGAGGCCGGATATGCCACCGATCCAGGTTATGCACAAAAATTAGTGTCATTGATCCAGCAGTTAAAAAATACCGGCAATCAAATGGCAAAAGCCTATGCCTATGATTTTGATAACTTGTTTTAAGGGAATCAATTCGCTCAAGAATCAGGGTATTTTGCCGATAACTGTAGCAGTGAATTACCTCCCACGATGGAGGCATAACGAAAACGTAAAAGGATCTACACATGTCCAATAGTCTTATCAATACTGCCATGAGTGGTATTAATGCTGCGCAAGTGGCAATGAGTGTGGTGAGTAATAACATTACTAACTCTAAAGTCGAGGGATATCACCGACAGATCACGGTAATGTCGCAGAATAATGGCAACATGTCACCAGTTGGCTTTATTGGCAATGGTGTGAATGTCAATTCCATTGATCGACAATATAATGAGTTTGTCAACGAGCAATATAATGCTGCAAAAACCAAATATGCTGAATTAATTACATACAATAATCAGGCTTCTCAAGTTGAGAATCTGCTGGCAGATAATACAACCAGCCTTTCCAGTTCTATGGAAGACTTTTTTAAGAGCCTGAGCACGCTTGAAAATAACGCGGAAGACCATGCGGCAAGAACCACAGTACGAGGTAAAGCTGAAGGTTTGGTTAACCGGTTTAAAGAAACGGATCAACATCTCCGTAAGATGGACAGCGGTATCAATACCCAAATTGAGAAGAATGTCAAAGAAATTAATAAGTACGCGGAAGAAATTGCCTTTCTGAATAATGAAATTTCTCGTATGCGTGGCGTAGGAACAGGTGAACCTCTGGCTTTACTGGATAAACGCGATGATACGCTTAATAAATTAAATCAACTTATTGAAGTAGATATGGTTCAGCAAGACGGTGGTGTTTACAACGTCTCATTTGGCGGTGGCCCCTCATTGGTATTGGGCAGCAAATCCTATCGGCTGGAAGCGATTCCATCCAGTGCAGATAGCGGCCGTATTACCCTAGGCTATAACAATGGTATAAGTACGAAAGAAATTGATGAGCGTTTTATCTCACAAGGGACGTTGGGTGGTGCATTGCGTGTGCGTAGTGAAGTGATAGACCCAACCCGCAATCAATTAAACCAATTGGGATTAGTGATGGCGGATCAATTCAATCAAGTCCAGCGTGGTGGTTTCGATCTGGACGGTAAACCAGGTATCGATTTCTTCAACCTTGCGCAGCCAGAAACCATTGCTAACAGCAATAACAAAGGTTCGGCTGAAATTAAAGTGGAATACGCCGATACCACTAAAGTAAAAGACAGTGACTATACGATTAAGTACCAAGGCGGGGATTGGAAAGTACAGCGTGTTACCGACAAGGAAATGATCTCTGTAACTAAAAATGGTAAGACGCTGGAATTTGACGGTTTGAAAGTCGCAATCAATGCGACTAATCCACAGGATAATGATCGGTACACACTGAAAACAGTCGGTAGCGTAATAGCTACACTTGAAGTCAATATTAAAACCCCCTCCCAGCTGGCAACGGCAGGTGCTAAAGGTTCTGGTCAAAGTGATAACAACAATGCGAAGAAATTCACTCTCCTACAAGAACAAAAGCTGGTTGATGGTAAAAATACCTTGACTGATGCTTATGCTTCACTGGTCAGTACCGTGGGTAGTAAAGCTAATAGTTCTCAACGTAGTTTCGAAGCCCAGAAGATCCAAGTAGAGGTGCTTTACAGCCGCCGCGAGTCTATTTCTGGCGTCAACCTAGATGAAGAATACGGTGAACTGCAACGTTTGCAACAATACTATTTGTCAAATGCTCGTGTTATCCAGACCGCTTCGACGCTGTTTAATGCCATTTTGGATATTCGTTAATCACTAAGTGGCGAAAGAAAAAAAGGAACTGATATTGTGCGCGTAAGTACGAATCTTTTATACAGCCAAAAAATGAATGGAGTTTTTGGCTCCCAGGCTAAATGGATGCAATATGGTGAACAGTTATCCAGCGGGAAACGTGTTATCAAACCATCTGATGATCCGTTGGCTGCTTCACAGAGTATTATGGTTGCTCAATCTGAGGCGAAGAATCAGCAATTTGTGGCAGCTCGTATCTTTGCCAAGAACACGATGTCAACCCAATTGAGCACTATCGATGGTGTTGTATCGGTGACACATAATGTTTTGGAAACATTAGTCGCGGCGGCGAGTGCAGAGAGCGATCATGATCGTGAGTCTTATGCCCAACAATTAGACGGGCTTAAACAGCAATTGCTGAACCTTGGGAATAAAACCGATGGCAATGGCCGCTATATTTTTGCTGGTTATAAGACAGACGTTCCACCTTTTGAAGCGGATGGCAGTGGAAAAGTTCACTACAAAGGTGGATATGAGGCTATAAGCCAAAGGGTGGATGACAATCGTTCCATGGTTATCGCCCATACAGGGGAAAAAGTCTTTTTATCGGCAACGTCCAACCCGATTAAAGAACCTGATGGCAGTGCCAGTGAATCAGATATTTTTGCTTCTATTGATTTTGCGATCGAGGCGCTTAAAAGGCCATTCACGGATGCCAGCGAAACAGAAAGAGAGGAATCACTGGAGTTAATTAACAAGGCTAACCGAGGGGTACGTAATAGCTTGAACAACTTATCCTCGGCGCAAGCCGTGCTAGGGTTACAGCTTCAGGAAATGGACCAACTGGATGCGTTAGCCAGTGAACGCAGCATAGCCAATAAAGTTCGTATGGGGGAATTAGTCGATGCGGATTTGATCTCCACCATTTCCAGCTATTATCAGGAACATGCTGCATTACAGGCTTCCTATAAAGCTTTTTCTGATTTAAAAGGTATGTCTTTGTTTGAGATGTATCGTTAATTAAGGTTGGTATATTTCCAACCTTTCAGGTTGCAGTTTTATTTTCTTATCCCAGTAACATAGCCCTTGCCTTTTCCATTAAATTAGGAAAAACAAGGGTTTATTTAGGTTGTACTTCCAAATAGTTAGATCCCTATAAAACATGATACTCAGAGATGCGGTTCCCGTTGCCAAGAATGACGGCAGGACTGGCAAAGATAACGTTGATGACCAGAGCGAGAGCGCCCATTACGGTGGATCCCTTTAACTGCACAACAAGATGGACAGGTCACATCAATCTTTGCCATCTGAATGTTCTCCAAATAGACAGACTATACATGAGTCAATAAATTGATGTCATGACCTTGCATTGCTTTGGCATGATAAGTGATATGATCTTCAATAAAGCTGGCAATAAAGTAATAGCTGTGATCATATTCAGGCCGAAGATTGATAGTCACTGGATAACCGGCTTCATCGCAAATATCTTGCAATAAATGAGGGCGTAACTGTTCATCCAAAAAGTCATCATTGAGACCCTGGTCAATCAAAATAGGAAGCTGTTCTTTCGCATTCCTGATCAGTTCTACAGTGTCATATTGTTTCCAATCTGATGTATCTTCGCCAAGGTAGGCTGAAAATGCTTTTATTCCCCACGGAACCTGGCTAGGAGCCACAATAGGTGAGAATGCCGAAACACTGCAATAACGTTCTGGATTTTTCAATGCAACAATCATTGCACCATGGCCTCCCATTGAGTGTCCACTGATTGCTCGTATATTAGTGACCGCAAAGTGTGTTTCAATCAAATTGGGGAGTTCTGAAACAACATAATCATACATACGATAGTGTGAAGCCCAAGGGTGTTTTGATGCATTGAGATAAAAGCCAGCACCTTTTCCAAGATCGTAGGCGGGATCGTCAGCGACATCATCACCCCGTGGGCTGGTATCTGGAGCCACAATAACGATACCCTGTTCAGCCGCATAACGTTGAGCGCCTGATTTTGTGATGAAATTTTGCTCAGTGCAGGTCAAGCCAGAGAGCCAGTAAAGGACGGGTAATCTTCTTGCTTTAATCTGAGGAGGCAAGAAAATGGCAAAACGCATCTGGCAACCCAAAGCCTTTGATTCATGTTGATAGATATCCTGCCATCCACCAAAACAGGCGTGATGTTCGATTCTTTCCATTACTTCCTCTCTAAAGTCATTTGTTGCAGTGATTATTTTATTACTTGTCAGATACCGTGTTGGCTTGCAACACGGTTTTCTGTCTACGATCCAAACTTAATCAGTAGTAAATAACTGTTCGGATCGATTTACCGTCATGCATCAGATCGAAAGCCTCATTAATGGATTCCAGAGGCATCGTATGGCTAACGAAAGGTGCAAGTTCGATTTCACCTTTCATGGCTTTTTCCACCATTCCCGGCAACTGGCTGCGTCCTTTTACACCACCGAAAGCTGTGCCTTTCCATGTACGCCCGGTAATAAGTTGGAATGGCCGGGTGGAAATCTCTTGTCCAGCGCCAGCTACACCAATGATGACTGATTGCCCCCATCCCCGGTGCGCGCTTTCCAGAGCGGCACGCATGACATTGACATTACCGATACATTCGAAAGTATGATCAACACCCCACTTGGTTATCTCCAGAATGACCTGTTGGATAGGTTTGTCGTAGTCATTGGGATTGAGGCAATCAGTGGCACCAAATTGTCTGGCAAGTTCAAATTTAGTTGGATTGGTATCAATGGCAATAATGCGCCCGGCCTTTGCCTGACGAGCACCCTGAACAACGGCCAGACCAATCCCACCCAATCCGAAAACGGCAACAGAATCTCCCGGCTGCACTTTGGCTGTATTGTGTACGGCACCGATACCAGTAGTGACACCACAGCCCAATAGGCAAACTTGTTCATGGTTTGCGGTTGGATTTATTTTTGCCACTGATACTTCAGCAACGACAGTGTATTCACTGAATGTGGAACACCCCATGTAATGATAGATAGGTTGTCCATTGTAAGAAAAGCGTGTTGTGCCATCTGGCATGAGGCCCTTACCTTGCGTTTCACGGACTGCGATACAAAGGTTAGTTTTTCCAGACTGACAGAACTCACATTTGCCACATTCCGCCGCATATAATGGAATAACATGGTCACCTGGTTTTACACTTGTGACACCGTCACCTACTTCGACAACGACACCGGCTCCTTCATGCCCCAGAATAACAGGAAATATTCCTTCAGGATCGCTACCTGAAAGGGTAAAGGCATCCGTATGGCAGACACCTGTATGGCTGATTTTTATCATTACTTCACCTGTTTTTGGTGGAGCAACGTCAATTTCGATAATTTCGAGTGGTTTGTTTGGCCCAAAGGCAACGGCAGCACGTGATTTCATATAATCCCTCTTTGATTTTTGCACAGAATATTTTAATACTTCTATTTGTCTGGATATTATCCTTATAGTTTGATTTTATTTTTGAATTATGACCAATCAATCAATAAAAAATATTTATACGCATCAATATCACCATCATTATGCAATATTGCCGGATCCTAGAATTAATTCAATCTTAATAAGATTAGATAATCTGTGTATTTTTTCACAAATAAAATCGAAGTTATCATATGGATTTTTATCAAATATTTTTTGTTCTTGGTATTTGGTTAAGTGAATATATGTTAAGTGAACAATTTTCATTTTTTACTCCCTTTGGTGAAAAATGAACAGTAAGGATATTTTTCTAATCTTATTTTTTATATTTATAGAAAATTTATAAAAGACCCTATAAGAGTTGTCAATTGACTTTAAACTGAGAAATGGTGTCTTTTGTAAATTATTTAAAATAAAATAATAAATAATGGATTTTATTGAGACCTGTCAATAATATGTCTCATCGATTAACTAATTTTATATTGTGCTATAAAAATCATTGAAGATGATAAACGTCCTTACCGAGTAGCTATATATTCTGATTTCAAATCATGGAGGTTTAATGGCTGAATTCAATTCTCAACCCATTAAATTTGCTTATTGGGTGCCAAATGTTTCAGGTGGATTGGTTATAAGTAAAATCCAGCAACGTACCAATTGGGATCATACTTATAATCGCAGTCTGGCTCAAATCGCCGAAAATGTAGGTTTTGACTATGCATTGACCCAAATTAGATTTACTGCTGGATATGGTGCTGAAAACCAACATGAATCGATGACCTTTTCGCAAGATCTGCTTTCCGTAACAAATAAATTGAAAATCATTGCAGCCCTTTTACCTGGGCCTTGGAAACCGGTGTTGGCTGCTAAGCAGATAGCAACAATCAGTCAGCTTTATGGTGCCCGTATTGCGGTTAATATTGTTAGTGGTTGGTTTCGCGGTGAATTTAAAGCGATTGGTGAACCGTGGTTGGATCATGAAGAACGTTATTTACGTTCTGAAGAATTTATCCATTGTTTGAAAGGGATCTGGTCGCAACCCGCTTTCAGTTTTTCTGGTGATTTTTATCGTTTTCATGATTATGTTTTAAACCCCAAGCCACAGACACCATTACCGGAAATTTTTCAAGGAGGGAGTTCCAGAGCTGCCAGAGACATGGCCGCCCGCGTTTCTGATTGGTATTTTACTAATGGCGGCAGTGTGGAATATATTCACAAACAAATCGAAGATATCAGAGCTAAAGCGTTATTGAATCATCATCAGGTAAAAATAGGCGTTAATGGTTTTGCTATTGCCCGTGATGATGAGAAAGAGGCTCGCGCAGTATTACAGGATATTTTAGATAATAGTGATTTTGAAGCGGTGAAAAGTTTCCATCATGAAGTCCAAAATGCGGGAAATGCATCACCGGAAAAAGAAGGGAACTGGGCAAAATCAACTTTCGAAGATCTTGTACAGTATAATGACGGCTTTAAAACCAACCTTATTGGTACACCATTACAAATAGCCCAACGAATTATTGAATATAAAAAGGTCGGTGTAAACCTGATGTTGCTTGGATTTTTGCATATGCAGGAAGAGCTAGAGTATTTTGGTAGAAACGTGATCCCACTGGTTAGAGAATTGGAACAACAAGCTGATTGAATAACTATTTATTGATTTTAAACGATGTGTTATTTACGTTTTGTATTTGTAAAAAAAGAACCCAATAGATTTCAAACAGCGGCTATGCTGCCACTTGAAATCTATTGGGTAGATAAGTTAATCAAACGAATACTGCGATGTGATATCAGACCATATACTCAATTGATTAAATTGTGTAGCGTTTGCCAGAGCGGACTTTGTTGTGCTAGTTGACGCTGCTCCTCAAGCATATTTTCGAGTATTGCCAACGTGGTCAGAGGATTTGCCAGCACGACGCGTAAAACTATTGTTGGTTGTCTAGCCCATTGCGCGGGTTTGAGACAGGTATGTGAGACAAAAGATTTTCCCGCAGTCCACTGCATCGCTTGGATATTCTGGTTCAGTGTATTAATTAATTCATGCAGTTGTTGTTTAACCTGTTCTGAACCTTCCCGTAATGCCGGTAACACCTTTGGTGGCACATAGCGATAAGTCAACAGGCAAAGCTGTGGCTCACTGATTAACTCGAAATCTTCTTGCTGGCGGATCAGATCGGCAAATTGTTGCGCTTTCTCAATGCTTGCATCTATCAGGCCAGCCAATCTTTGGCGGCCAAGCAGATGGAAGTTACTGTGTAACATCAGCGACATTGCACTGCGTGAACCTTCCAAAGTATGACGGCCCAGATCCTTCGACCCTTTGCGCACAATATAATTAGCATGCTGGGCAATGGCGCTGGTCAGAGTAGGTTGACGGAATAACACCATACCAGCCCCCATGGGGACATACATTTGCTTATGAGCGTCGATCGTCACGGTATCAGCACGTTCGATACCCGCAAATAAATGCCGGTAGCGTTCGGACAGCAAACTCGCTCCGCCCCAGGCGGCATCAACATGGAAATGGCACTGTTCCTGTTCAGCGATATCCGCCAGAATATCCAGTGGATCAATGGAACCGGTTTCTGTGGTGCCAGCTATCCCGACAATAGCCATAGGTTTGATATTGCGTTGGCGCAGTTTCTGTAGTTGTGTGAGGAGGGCATTGATGCAGATCTTGCCATCTTTGTCGGTATCAACTTTTATCAAGGCATCTTGTCCTAATCCAAGGATATCTACCGTTTTTTTCAGCGAATAGTGTCCCAATTCCGATACCAGAATGGCTAAGCCCCTATAGCCATAATGCATCAGCCCCCTGGCTAATCCCTCACGTGCAAGACCAGCAAAATCCCCGTCAGCCGGCATAAGCTGGTTTCGGCACGCCCACATGGCGGTTAAATTAGCCACAGTTCCACCAGAACAGAAGGTCGCCAGAGCATGATCACTGCTGTGAAGCCATTGTTTATAGAAAGTTTCATCACAGTGGTATACCAACTTGTGCACCATACCCAGAACCTGGCGTTCCAGCGCAGTTAAAATATGCGATGTTTCCAGTTTGACCAGGTTTTGATTCAGGGCTGTCACTATTTTGCCAAGTGCAGGCAAATGTCTGGGGAGAGCCGATGTCATGTGACCAACAAAGGTAGGTGATGATACAGGCACAACCTGATTGAGGATATTTTCGCTCAGATGTTGGGCATATGCCCCAGCATCAACCGGTGATTCAGGGATAATCACGGAAGAGAACTGACTTTCAAGCTCCGTCAGTTCGCGTATGGGGTTATTTAACTCGCGGAGACAATAAGTGACTGGGTCACTAGCAATTGCCGTTTCCAGTCCGGCCAGATCTTCCTCACCGGCACAGGAAATAAACTGGTCGAGCAGTGCTTGCCATTCTTGTTCATCCAGACAGTGAGTGTTAAGCGCTTTTTTATCCGCTTCGTCGTGATTCAGGCTGTCAGGAAAATACAGCATAGTTTGCCTCTTTAGGGTCACTAATAATATCAGTCATATTTTTCTCTCACATATGGTTCAGTAGCTTTATTTATCAATAATGAACCCGCAACTTTTGCCATAGGCTGGTTACCCATTGCCCGACATGAGGTGCAGACAACAGGGTCATATGATTGCCGGGCACAACCATCGTATTGAGTTCGGTCGTATGAAGACGCCACTGGGTTTCGCGAGTTCTTCTTTCATCCTTATTGCCTTCTTCTGCGTTAATCAGATGTACAGATCCCTCATAACGGGTACGAGGTATATAACCCGTGTTCAGATTAGCCTGCATAACGCGGACAATCCCTTGTAACAGTGATATTGGTGTTTTTGCGGGAAAGAGACCGACCTTAACCAGAGCACTGTGCAGATGCTGAATTTGTTCATCCGCGGCCAGATCATTAAAATCTTGTCTGGCGAGCGGAAGGGGCTGGTTTAATATCATATTATAGATATCAATCAACTCCATGATTGTCTCAATACGGTTGCCTGACTTGAGGGCATTTTCTTGCTGGTCAGGTTCATCGGTATCGATAAGCATAAGCTCGGATACCTGTTCTCCTTCAGTTTGCAATTGCAAGGCGATTTCAAAGGCAATCCAGCCGCCAAAAGAGTGGCCTAGCAGGTGATAAGGGCCATGAGGTTGGACTTGCCGGATTTTCTGGATATAGGCACGGGCCGCCCCTTCGACACTGCTGTAAGGAAAATGATGCTCAGTCGTGAACCCACGTGCTTGTAAAGCGTATACCGGAAGTTGCGATGGGAACGATAGGGCCAGTTCAAGCAAACTGGACGGGCTGGCGCCGGCACCAGGCAGGCAAAATAGCGGCGGCACGGATGGCGAGCCCTTCTGAATAATAACCAGTGGGTCGAAGGAAGGCACATCCGGTAAGTTTTCAGTGATTGAGTCCACGATTTGGTTTAGCAGAGGAGGGTGCATAATGGAGAAATGCGTCCCGCCGATAGGGTGGAGCACCGAATTGTGGCCGACAATGTCATGCCATCCGTGCCAACTATCGTTGTTGACTGACTCCTCCGCAGTATAGAGATGGATAGGTAAGGCGGATTTTTGCGCGATGTACGCCTGACCACGTTGTGTAATCATCTCGGCGGTATAAAAACGCAGGAGAATATCTTCACGAGTGATACCCGCCGACAGCCATTGGTGTTCGATACAGCGATCAAGTACCTGTTCCACGTTACTGAGATTGTGCAGTTCTGCCAACGCTTTTTCATCGTCAATAATCTTTTGGGTACGCAGTGCGTTAATGATTAATTCTATTCGCTTTGCTTCCTCGTTTACAGATGGGTCAGCAGTGGTTAAGGGGTCATGACTATCTTTATGGGCATGATAATAGGAGTCGATCATACCGAGAAACTCGACTGTTTCACCGTTACTTGTTAATTGTTGGGCTATTTCGTAGGCAATCAACCCCCCAATCGACCAGCCCATCAGACGATAAGGCCCTTGTGGCTGGATGCGGCGTATGGCCTGAATATGGCAGGCGGCCAGTGCTTTAATCGACACCGGAGGGTGCGCCAGTGTATGGATGCTAAGTGCCTGCAAGGCATAGACGGGAAGGTCAGGTGGTAGTAAGGCAGCCAGGGGAGAATAAACCAGGGGATCGCCGGAAGTTTCATGCACCAAGAATAAAGGTAGCAAGGAACCTGCTGGGCTTAGTGGTACAGGATTTGCATCAAATGGGGATACTGGCATGACAAAGTGCTCCTTAGTAGCTAGGGCTAGATCACATAAGGTTGGATGGGCGAACAGAGTGGTCAATGAAACCTGCATATTTTGTTCACGCATATGATTCAACAATTGTACAGCGAGCAGCGAGTGCCCGCCAAGCTCAAAGAAATGATCATGACGACTGATCTTTTCCAGCCCTAACAAGTCCTGCCAGATCTGGGCCAGCGCGGTTTCTGTTTTGCCGATGGGAGATTCATAGCCACGCACCACGAAAGCGGACGGATCGGGGGCAGGTAACGCCCGACGGTCGAGTTTGCCGTTAGGGGTTAACGGGAAGATCGCTAACGTGACAAAAGCACTGGGTAGCATATAGTCGGCAAGATATTGGGCGAGTTGCATGCGCAGTTTGGTTGGCAGCAATTCAATCCCTTCTAGCGGTCGTAAATAGGCCACTAGCCGTTTTTGACCAGGTGTATCTTCACGGATCAGCACCACCGCTTCGCGTACCCCGTCACACTGGGTGAGTCTGGCCTCGATTTCCCCTGGTTCAATGCGGAAGCCACGCAGCTTGACCTGAAAATCAGTGCGGCCGAGGTATTCAATTTTGCCATCGGGCAGCCAACGCCCCAGATCGCCGGTTTTGTACATGCGGGCGTCTGACTCCGAAGAGAACGGATTGGTGAGGAAACATTCGGCCGTCAGTTCAGGGCGATTCAAATAACCGCGGGCCACGCCAGCGCCCGCGATATGGATTTCACCAGCAACACCGACGGGAACGGGCTGACTATGTGTATCCAAAATATAAATTTGGGTATTGGCAATCGGGCGACCGATAGGAATAGAACGAGTCGCATCAATAAGAGAAGTCATTTCGTAGGTTGCAGCAAACGTCGTGGTTTCCGTTGGGCCATATCCATTAATCAGATGTGCGGGTTGGGACTTAGCCAATTGCACCTGTTGTATCCTCCTTGGATCGAGAACATCGCCGCCAATAAGCAGGTAGCGCAATTGCCCAAACAGGGGTTTGAGGTTATCAAGATATTCATTAAATAAGCCCGCTGTCAGCCAGAGAGCGGTGACGTGTCCCCTGATCAGTGCATCACAGAAACGTGCCGGATCGAGTAGTACAGATTGTGGAACGATGTACAGACGCCCACCATTGAGCAGGGCCGACCAAATTTCCCAGGTCGAGGCGTCAAAAGCAATATTGGCGCAATGAGCGACACAGTCATGCGCACCGATATCTGCGTAAGCATTATTGATAACCAGCCGATTGATACTGCGGTGCTCGACCATTACACCTTTCGGCTGCCCTGTTGAGCCAGAGGTGTAGATCACATAGGCCAGATGGCGTGACGTTAGTCCCAGTGTATGTGCTTGCGGATTGTGAGCCGGCTGTGTTGCCAAACATGGATCTTGTGCATCAAGCAATACCTTGGGTATGGGGTTGTCCAGTCGGTTAACTTGTGCTGTTTGAGTTAGCAAGGCCACGGGCTTTGCATCCTCCAACATATAGACCAGCCGTTCAGTCGGATAGTTGGGATCGATAGGTACGTAAGCCCCGCCGGCCTTAAGGATACCAAGTAAGCCCACGATCATGTCTAAACTGCGTTCAACACAAATTGCTACTCGATCATCCGGACGTACGCCCAATGTAATCAGGTGATGAGCCAGGCGATTGGCTCGCTGGTTAAGTTCACTATAGCTCAGTATCTGGTCTTCACAGACGACAGCAATAGTATCAGGATGATGTTCCGCATGGGTTTCAAATAGTTGGTGGATCAGGGCATCTTGCGGAAAATCCGTTTGAGTGGCGTTGAAGTTTATTAATAGTTGTTGCTTTTCCGATTCAGTCAACATTGGCAGGGCAGCAATGAGCTGTGTTTCATCCGCAGTCATTGCCATTAATATATTGGTTAAATAGTTGACCATACGTTCAACCGTTGCAGCATCAAACAGCGCGGTGGTATAGGACAAGGCACCGGCTAAACCTGCTTCAGTTTCTGCCAGGGATAATGTCAAATCAAAATGAGTCTTGTGATATGTCTGTTCAAATGGCGTGAGCTGTAGTTTAGGTAAGATGAGTGTTTGGGCTGGCGTGTTATTTAAGGCCAGCATCACCTGGAAGAGCGGACTGTGGCTTAGGCAACGTTCAGGTTGGAGTACTTCTACCACCTGCTCGAAGGGCAGATCCTGATGGGCATAGGCGGCAAGTGCCCGTTCCCGAATTTGTGCAAGCAGATCAGTCACACGAAGATTGTCATTGAATTTAACGCGCAAGGCCAGCGTATTGACGAAGAAACCTATCAATCCTTCAAGTTCATGGTGCGGGCGGTTGGCGACAGGGGTGCCGATGACAATATCATCCTGACCACTAAGCCTGGCGAGTACAATACTCCAGCCAGCCAGTAGGGTCATAAATAAGGTGCTGTTATGGCGTTGTCCAAGTTCCCTCAGTGATGTCAATAATGTGGCATCAAGCTGGAAAGCGATTTGGTCACCGATATAGGTCTGTATTGCTGGGCGTGGTCGATCCGTGGGCAGCGTCAGTAAGGCTGGCGCACCTTCAAGCTGAGCACACCAGAAATCACGTTGTGCAGCGAGGGTTGCTTCTTTTAACTGCTCATGTTGCCAGACCGCATAATCAGCATACTGAATGGGCAGTGGTGGTAAAGGAGCTTCATTGCCATCAAGTGCCGCACGGTACAAAATCCCCAGTTCGCGTACCAGCACGCCAATAGACCAGCCGTCGGTAATAATATGATGTTGCGTGAGCAGCAGCACGTGTTCCTTATCGGCCAGTTGCAGCAGTTGGCCGCGGATAAGTGGTCCCTGAGCAAAATCGAAAGGGGTTTGGGCTTCAAGAGTCGCGAATTCAGTAATACGGTCGATATGCAGAGCAGGATCGAGCTGACGCAAGTCTTGACAGGACAGGGAAAAACCGATATCCGCAGGGTCGATTTGCTGGCTGGGTTGGCCTTCAACCAGCACAAAACGTGTCCGCAGACTTTCATGTCGAGCCACCAGACGATCAAGTGCCATTATCAGGGCATGGCGATTGAGTGAACCAGCTAAGCGCAGTACCGCAGGGAGATGATAGGCCTGACTCGCCGCCGGATCGAGCTGACCGAGGAACCATAATCGTTGTTGAGCAAAGGACAAAGGCAAGGGCTGGCTGCGATCAGCAAGGGGGATGACTGTTTGCGTGATAGTGGCCGCTCCTGTCAGCGTCTGGGCCAGCCCCATCAGGATCGGCTGAGTAAACAGGGTTTGTAACGGTAATTCCCGCGCCAATACCTGACGAATACGGGCGACAAGCTGGACAGCAAGCAGGGAATGCCCGCCCAGCTCAAAGAAATGATCATGACGACCCACTCG
>NZ_NKHQ01000078.1:0-89162 GCF_014467265.1 Xenorhabdus sp. TS4
TATGACAGTAACGACAAACCACATCCACTTTAGCCATCTCTCACTCCATAATAAAAAGCAGGGAGTTTATCACAATATCTAATCATTGAGAGCGTGACCCAGCGCCTATGCCTTAATTGGTGCAGCTAAAGTTGAAGGTAAAGCTCGTTTGACTGCACAACCAAGTGTAAGTAAAAAGAAAACAGCTGTTGCCTACGGTACAGGATTACAATTTAACCCGATACCAAGTGTAGCTGTTGATGTTTCCTACGAATATTCTGATTTAAGCCAGGCTAAAACAGGAACGTGGACAGTTGGCGTTGGCTATCGTTTCTAATTTGCTCCAATAGCTACCCCAAAACTTCACCCTGAATGTCAAACTGATGTATGAGTATTTAGGGTGTTGTTCTGTCCAATATTCTCAATTTTTAGGGAATATCAACTCCATTCAACTAAATGCCTTCTTCAGAAAAATTTCTGCACAACACCAAAGCCTGCGCACAAGCCCACGCCGAACTCCATGCCCATTGGAAATTATATCCACCAAGCCAACCGGTTACATCGACCACTTCACCAATAAAGTACAATCCCTTCACCTTATGGGTTTCCATCGTTTTTGATGACAACTCGTGAGTATCCACGCCGCCAAGAGTCACTTCCGCTGTGCGATAGCCTTCCGTACCATTGGGTTGTACCTGCCAGCATTGCAGGGTTGTGATCAGCGCTTTTTTCTGTGCGGGATTGAGTTGTTTCAGGGACAGTTCCGGCAATTGCCCAAGGGACTGCAAACATTCCACCAGACGTTTGGGCAGTAATTTAGCCAGTGTGTTTTTCAAACTCTGGTTGGGATGAGATTCCTGTTCCTTATCCAGAAAATTCTCGAAATCTGTGTCAGGAAGTAAGTTAATACTCACATATTCACTAGGTTGCCAATAACTGGAAATCTGCAAAATAGCTGGGCCAGAAAGGCCGCGATGGGTGAACAGAATGTTTTCCCTGAATACGGTACCATCTTTTGCGGTCACGACAGAAGGAACTGAAACGCCGGAAAGCGTTTGAAGTTGTTCCAGTAGTGGTTTATGCAGGGTAAAGGGAACTAATGCTGCACGTGTAGGCAGGATGTTGAGTCCAAATTGCTCTGCAATGCGGTAGCCCAAAGGAGAAGCTCCCAGGCCAGGCATGGACAAACCACCGGAGGCTACAACAAGTGAGTGTGCACTTACTTGTCTTCCTGTTACTGTAATGACAAAACCCTGCTCTTTCTTTTCGACATGGGTAACTTCACTGCGCAATCGAATCGTTACTTGCCCTATTTCGCACTCTTTCAAAAGCAGGTCTATGATTTGTTGCGCGGAGTTGTCGCAGAAAAGCTGTCCCAATGTTTTTTCGTGGTAAGGGATATTATAGCGTTGTACAAGATCAATAAAATCCCACTGGGTATAGCGAGCAAGTGCTGACTTACAAAAATGGGGATTGGCGGAAAGGTATGCCGTTGGTTCGGTATACATGTTGGTGAAATTGCAGCGCCCTCCACCGGACATCAAAATCTTGCGACCAGCTTTTTTGCCATTATCCAGTACCAGAACGTTTAATCCAGCTTGCCCTGCTTGTGCAGCACAGAATAAGCCGGCAGCGCCAGCACCAATAATAACTACATCAAATTTTTCCATTCATTTGTCTCTTTTAGCCGAGTTAATTGTGGGAATTCACTGCATTGTGAGGGCTCTGTTCACGAACTACGGAGAAAAATAGGCATTTGGTTTAACTTTCTACGATAAAAAGTTATTTTTCATCAAAAAAATATCAAAATATTAAAATTAAATAACTCTTTGATATAGTTAATAAATGCAAGGATTTTTATGCCATTTGACCATCATTAAATCAAAAAAAGGTCATATTTCTCTTTTCCCGCTAACGTTTGTCACTGATAATGCGCGCGTTCATGTCCTACTAACTGGCTTAACGTTTATGCTACATCTGTTTACTGGCCTGGAATTTTATACCGGCCTTATGTTAGTGCTTGCTCTGTTGTTTGTGCTTTTCTATGAAGCCATCAATGGGTTTCATGATACCGCAAACGCAGTAGCAACTGTTATTTATACCCGGGCAATGCGTTCACAGCTCGCTGTTGTGATGGCAGGGGTTTTTAACTTTTTGGGTGTTCTCCTTGGTGGGTTAAGTGTCGCTTATGCGATTGTGCATCTACTACCTACGGATCTTCTGCTAAATGTCAGTTCAGCTCACGGTTTGGCTATGGTTTTTTCCATGCTGCTGGCGGCGATCATCTGGAATTTAGGTACGTGGTATTTCGGCATTCCTGCATCCAGTTCCCATACGTTGATTGGTTCTATTATCGGCATCGGCCTGACTAATGCGATAGTGACCAGTTCTTCAGTGGTTGATGCGTTGAATATTCCGAAGATGATACAGATTTTCATGTCCTTGATTCTGTCTCCTCTTGTTGGCCTGATCATTGCCGGAGCGATGGTGTTTTTACTGCGTCGCTACTGGAGTGGTACAAAAAAACGTCGTCGTATCCATATGACGCCTGTTGAGCGTGAAAAACAGGATGGCAAACGTAAACCCCCATTCTGGACACGTACTGCCCTGATCCTCTCTGCTGTTGGTGTGAGTTTCTCCCACGGAGCGAACGATGGTCAGAAAGGAATTGGTTTGATTATGCTGGTTCTGATTGGCGTTGCGCCTGCAGGGTTTGTCGTCAATATGAATTCAACCAGTTATGATATTGCACGTACTCGTGATGCCGTTGTCCACTTGCAGCAGTATTATGGGCAGCATACTCCAGCGCTGACTCATGCGATTGAGCTGAATCCAGCCGTTTCTTCTGTTGACGATCAGCTAGATATGACGTTCCATTGCGATAGTTCACGCGCATTAGTGGTGCTGAACAAGGCTGAAAGCATGTTGGCGAGTATTCAAAATTTCAACGAGTTAACGCCGGATCAACGTAACAGTATGCGCCGTATGTTGATGTGCGCCGCTGATACGACCAACGTTGTGGCTAAGCTGCCAGAAACCAGCCTTGAAGATGCACGTTTCCTGAATAAGCTGCGTAAAGATCTGCTAAGTACCGTGGAATATGCGCCATTATGGATCATTGTTGCCGTGGCTCTTGCCTTATCTTTGGGCACAATGGTTGGCTGGAAACGTGTTGCTGTGACTATCGGTGAGAAGATTGGCAAAAAAGGCATGACTTATGCCCAAGGTGTTTCTGCGCAGGTGACTGCTGCGGTTTCTATTGGTGTTGCCAGTTATACCGGTATGCCGGTATCCACGACACAAGTGCTCTCTTCTGCGGTAGCGGGGACGATGCTGGTTGATGGTGGTGGTGTGCAGAGCAAGACTATCAAGAATATCATGTTGGCGTGGGTTTTGACGTTGCCGATTTCCATTGCATTGTCGGGCTTACTGTATTGGATCGCCCTGAAACTGATCTAATCACATCTTAGAAAAAAGGTTGGCTGTTCGTTATTGCAAGCCAACCTTTTTTATTTTATCTCAGATCATCATCGCTACCAGACATAGCAGAACAACGCCACATAGCATTTCTGTCAATATAAATTGTTTTCTCATCCTTTCGCATAACAAGACGACATCAGGGTCGTGATGGTTGATATAACTTTGTGAATTGATATAACGCACGAGCCGAATCTGCTTATTGAATTGACCATTAGCTTTAAAAAAACCATTTCCATCAACGGTTTGATACAACATTGGATCTGACTCGCGTAAAATTGACAGAAGTACACGGAGCGAAGAAAAGTAGCGCATTATGTTAACAATGCAGATAAGACAAACTGCCCAAAATAGTGCCGTGGTATTGAACATACTTCCCCCTCCTGATCGTGGCAGCAATAGTTGCCAGCAAAAGAAGAAACCAACCGGAAACGTTTTTATTTGAATAATGACTATATTAAATATTAGTTAAAAATACAGTGCTCAGCGGGTATTATCGTAAGGCATATAATCCGCTATTGTGGCCAGACTGCGAGAAATAAAACAATAAGTTGTGATCAAAACAACACTCAAAAGACACATTGAGCGGTTATAGTATAAACATCGAATCATGGCGTTTAATGTTGCCAATCCATTTAATCGACGTTATGGAAGGAGTTCTTATGGCTTACAAACATATTCTTGTTGCGGTTGATTTATCTCCAGAAAGTCAGATTTTGGTGGAAAAAGCTGTATCATTGGCGAAACCGTACAATGCCAAAATTTCCCTGATCCATGTTGATGTTAACTACTCTGATCTTTATACCGGCCTGATTGACGTAAATCTTGGTGATATGCAGGAGCGTATCGCGGATGAAACCCGTAATTCCCTGAAAGAACTCTCTGCTAGTGCAGATTACCCCATTCAGGAAACGTTGAGTGGCAGTGGTGATTTAGGACAAGTCCTTGTGGATGCTATTAAGCAATACGATATGGATCTGGTTGTATGTGGTCACCATCAGGACTTTTGGAGTAAGTTGATGTCTTCAGCTCGCCAGCTTATTAACACCGTTCATGTTGATATGTTGATTGTACCTTTGCGTGACGAAGAATAATCTTCGGTTGATATTTTATTCCGTAAAATCGCCTGCTTATGCAGGCGATTTTTTTATCCTCAGAAAAGATAATGAAACTGGTTTAGAAATTGTCAAAGTTATTTTTGAGAAAATATATAAAAAATAGTTGTTGAAATTTAAGCATAGAACAGTGCTATATTCAGAAAGCAAACCGTAATTACCTCACATTTTCGACAAAAAAATAATATGGGAAATGGCAGGGGGTCATCACATCTGAATGACAAAAAGGAAGCCCAAATGAATGTTTCATTATCTTTAGTTTCATTTCTTGATTCGGTTCAATCCCGTAATCAGCATCAACCAGAATACCTACAGGCAGTACGAGAAGTGTTGACCTCTCTCTGGCCTTTTCTGCAACAAAACCCGCAATATTGTGAGCAAGGGTTATTGGAACGCCTAGTGGAGCCGGAAAGAGTTATCCAATTCCGCGTTTGCTGGGTGGATGATCACGGGAAAGTACAGGTTAACCGCGCATGGCGGGTTCAGTTCAGCTCTGCTATTGGGCCATTTAAAGGTGGGATGCGTTTTCACCCTTCTGTTAATCTTTCTATCCTGAAATTTTTAGGCTTCGAGCAGACATTGAAGAATGCGTTGACAACGCTGCCGATGGGAGGCGGAAAAGGGGGTTCTGATTTCGATCCCAAAGGGAAAAGCCACGGTGAAATTATGCGATTCTGTCAGGCATTGATGACAGAACTGTACCGGCATCTGGGGCCAGATACCGATGTGCCTGCCGGAGATATTGGCGTAGGCAGCCGTGAAGTAGGTTTTATGGCGGGTATGATGAAAAAACTGTCGAACAATACGGCGTGCGTTTTTACGGGTAAAGGTCTTTCTTTTGGTGGTAGCCTGATCCGCCCTGAAGCCACCGGATATGGGCTGGTTTATTTCACCCATGAAATGCTCAAACGGCATGGTATGGAACTTGAAGGTATGCGGGTATCTGTGTCTGGTGCGGGAAATGTCGCCCAGTATTCTATTGAGAAATGTATGGAACTGGGGGCAAAAGTCGTCACAGTATCGGATTCAGGCGGTACGGTATTGGATGAAGATGGTTTTACACCGGAGAAACTGGCTCATCTTCAAGAGATCAAAAACCAGCGTTACGGCCGTGTAGAAGAGTATGCCAAAGAGCGTGGACTGACTTTCCTTCAAGGCCAGGATCCGTGGTCTATTCCTGTGGATATTGCCCAGCCTTGTGCGACGCAGAATGAACTGGATTTGGAAGCAGCAAAAACATTGATTAAAAATGGTGTGAAAGCGGTTGCGGAGGGCGCCAATATGCCGGCGACAATTGCGGCTACTACGGCTTTCCTTGAAGCAGGCGTTTTGTTTGCACCGGGTAAGGCGGCTAATGCGGGTGGAGTGGCAACTTCGGGTCTGGAGATGGCACAGAACGCAGCACGTTTGAATTGGAAAGCAGAGAAAGTGGATATTCGTTTACATCACATCATGCTCGATATCCATCAGGCTTGCGTAGAATATGGTGGAGAAGAGAAACAAACTAACTACGTACAAGGTGCAAATATCGCTGGCTTTGTCAAAGTGGCGAATGCGATGTTGTCACAAGGTGTTGTGTAGTTAGGTAGTTATGCAATTAATTTATTGTCTAACTACATGATTCGTTGTAATTAATAACCCCATTCAGAACATGGGGTTTATTTTTTTAACAAGGATAAATATCGAAACGGTGGTTTTTGGTGGTAATTGCAGCGGAAGCTTTAACACCTGCCAGTGGTTCTGCATAATCTGGTCGTTTCACTACAACACGACGTTTTGCCAATGTTCGGGCAGGTTCCAGCAAACTATCAGCATCCTCATCCGCTCCGACCAGCGATTGGAAAACCCGCATTTCTTTTTTGACCAGCGCGCTTTTTTGTTTATGTGGATACATAGGATCAAGATAAACCACATCTGGCGGCGGTGTAATATCCGTCAAAGCTGTAATGCTTGAGGCATGGATCAACGTCATGCGCTCTTTCAGCCAGCCGCCAATCTCTTCATCCTGATAGCCACGTTGTAGGCCGTCATCCAGCAATGCGGCTACCACTGGGTTGCGCTCTAACATCCTGACATGACAACCGATAGAAGCCAGTACAAAAGCATCGCGTCCCAATCCAGCGGTAGCATCCACAACATTGGGTAAATAATCTTTCTTGATGCCGACTGCTTTCGCGACGGCTTCGCCACGACCACCACCAAAGCGACGACGGTGTGCCATTGTACCGCTGACAAAATCGACATAAATCCCGCCCAGCTTAGGTTCATCGCACTTGCGCAATTCCAGTCGTTCGGGAGTCAGTACTAATGCCATGACTGATTCTTCATCGTGGATCAGATTCCAACGTTCAGCCAATCGCGATAAGGCGCTGCGATCAGCGCTTTCTTCACAAATCAAACAAATCTTCACTGGTTTTATCCGCCGATGCCGTAGCTCTTCAGCATTGCATCCAGTTCTGGTTCACGACCACGGAAGCGGACAAACAGAGTCATTGGATCTTCTGAGCCGCCACGGGTCAAAATGTTGTTGAGGAATGACTGACCGGTTGTGCGATTGAAAATTCCCTCTTCTGAGAAGCGAGAATAGGCATCGGCTGCCAGCACATCCGCCCACAGATAACTGTAATAACCTGCTGCATAGCCACCATTAAAGATATGGCTAAAGGAGTGTGGGAAGCGCCCCCAATCTGGTGATGGCACAACCGCAACCTGTTTTTTCACTGATTGCAACGTTTCCAGGATTTGCGCCCCCTTAGCTGGATCATATTCCACATGCAGACGGAAATCGAACAGTCCAAACTCAAGCTGACGCAGAATTCTCATTGCGGCCTGATAGTTTTTGGCTGCCAGCATATTATCCAGCATCTCTTGTGGCAGCGGTTCCTGAGTTTGATAGTGACCGGAGATAAATGCCAATGCTTCCGGCTCCCAGCACCAGTTTTCCATAAACTGGCTTGGGCACTCTACCGCATCCCACGGTACGCCACTGATGCCAGCAACATCCAAGGCTTCAATCTCGGTCAGCATGTGGTGCAGGCCATGCCCAAATTCATGGAACAGTGTTGTGACTTCATTGTGCGTAAACAGGGCGGGTTGATCACCGACTGGCTTGTTGAAGTTACAAGTCAGATAAGCGACAGGGTTTTGCAATTCACCAGATGCATGACGCATTCTGCCAACATAACTGTTCATCCATGCGCCACCGCGTTTATGTTCACGGGCGTAAAGATCTAAATAGAAACTGCCGCGCAATACCTGCTTATCATCATACAGATCAAAGAAACGAACATCAGGATGCCATGTATCTACACCATGGCGCTCTTTGGCAGTGATGCCATAAATGCGGCGAACCACTTCAAACAGCCCTTCCAGCGCTCGTTGTTCAGGGAAGTAAGGACGTAGTTGTTCATCATCAATGGAGAAATCGTGCTGCTTTTGCTTCTCGCTGTAATATGTCAGATCCCACGCTTCCAGCTCATTAACACCGTAGTGAGATTTGGCGAAGTCAGTGAGTGCTTCCAACTCTTCTTTACCTTGTTGGTGGGCACGTTTGGCCAGGTCGTTCAGGAAATCGAGTACTTGCTGAGGTGTTTTAGCCATTTTGGTCGCCAGCGAACTTTCAGCATAGTTCTTGAATCCCAGTAATTGGGCCAGTTCATGACGTAATGCGAGTAGTTCCGCCATCACTTCACTGTTATCCCATTTTCCGGCATCTGGCCCTTGATCGGAAGCACGGGTTGTATAGGCGTAATACATTTCTTTGCGCAGTTCACGATTATCGCCATAGGTCATGACCGGCAGATAACTTGGCATATTGAGTGTCAACAACCACCCATCCAGCCCCTTGGCTTCGGCGGCGGCCTTGGCTGCGGCTTTGGCACTTTCAGGCAGACCGGCCAGATCGCACTCGTCGGTAATCAGCTTGGTCCACCCCATAGTGGCATCCAGCAAATTATTGCCGAACTTTGCCCCTAGCTCAGATAAACGGGCAGTAATTTCACCGTAACGCTTCTGTTTCTCTTCTGGCAAGCCAATGCCGGTCAATTCAAAATCACGCAAAGTATCTTCAACAACCTTGCACTGTGGCAGGGAAAGGGTCATGAAGGCTTGGCTATCTCTCAGGGATTTGTAGGCTTGATATAACCCCTTGTGTTGCCCCAACCAGGTATCGAACTCAGAGAGCAAGGGCAGGCTTTGCTCATAGGCTTCGCGAAGCTCTGGACTATTCTTGACCGCATTCAGGTGTTCGACTGGCGACCACATACGGGAAAGCCGATCTTTCTCTTCTGAAATGGGTTGGCACAGATTATCCCAAGTAAAAGCGGAGTTTTCGGATAAAATCTTCTCAATTAATTGGCGGTAATTGGCTAACGTCTCTTCCACAGCAGGCACGACATGTTTTGGTTCGATTGCAGAGAAATCAGGCAATGCAGAAGATGTCAGTAGCGGATTAGTCATAATGAGCGCCTTATATGTATATTTAGGTATAGGCTGAAACCAGCCCCGCATCCCAATGGGTTGTTGACGATAGATGGGGATAAGATACCGTGAGTTCAATGCTAATGCTGCACTTTTATGCGAATAATTAGGCTCTTTTTCTATCAGAGATCTGTGAAGTCACGGAGAAGTTTAGATATTCTTGGAGACGCGCTATAATCCCTGCTCTTCATCAGTTTCATTAATGGAAGATCATCGTCCCCGGTGGGGCCGCCAGCGGCCCTCGGCAGGTTCGACTCCTGTGATCTTCCGCCAATTACCCTCCGCTTAACTCAATTTTTCCATTCAAATAAGTAAGCATAATAAGTATGCTGATGTTGATGCAAGGTTGCGTTGGGATTGTGTTAGCCGCTTTTATTACTCAAGTACCAATGTTTGCTTCTCAATGGGGAATGTTTCCAGGTCAGGCTGCATTTCTTATCACATTATTCGGGCTGATAGGTTGGCTCTCTCGTTTAGTACTCACACAGTAGTACACATTACTGGGTTTCTGTAGGATAAAAATGTCGGAGAATAAAAGTATGGCGCAACACTTTCATTGGCAGAAAGAAAATTACCAAGTATCAACAGACAAATCGCTGTTAGATATCACCGCTATCCACCAATTTCTTACACATTCTCGTTGGGCGGAAGGTATTGATCTCGAAACAGTACGGTCTGCTATTGAAAACAGCCTGACATTTAAATAGGATTTGCCAGGCTCGTAACGGATTTTGCAACGTTTGGCTATCTATGTGATGTTTATGTATTGGAGGAGTATCAAAAACAACAACTAGGCCGCTGGTTGATAACGTGTTGCCAATCCCATCCTGTTATGCAGAAATTACGAAGAATTATGCTTGTGACGTCAACAGCACCTTGGTTATATGAAAAATTTGGCTACTCTCCCGTTAATCATGAAAACGGTGTTTGGCAGATAGTTCGTCCAGATATTTATAATAAATATTAACGATTATTATTGATTGGAAGTTGTATTACGCTCCGTTCCTTGGAACCCTAATTATTTATTATCAAATCGGTTTCTCTATCCAATTATACAGTGTATCAAGTTGATGAATGCGTTGGTGGTAACTTTGCAGCAAACAGGCTGTATCACCCTTGCACTTTTGGCGCTGTTTCAGCCATGCAGTTTGGTTATCATACATTTCACCAGATACGCCCATGGCAAATAACCCTCGCAGAAAGTGATATTTCACATTTAATTCCACATCCAAATCATTTAGCTTTAGGTCTGAACAAATTGCTTTTTCATCCGGTGCCTTGGCTTTGGCACAGTCAAAACTGGCAGCAAAACTGAGTGGGGAGAAGATAAGTAACATAAGCCAGAGATATTTCATTTAATTCTCCTTTATGGGAAAGAACTTGAATGATCGGGCTTTACCAGTTGCATCTAATTTGCAGGAAAATCGAATGTCGTGCCAGCCATCATCCGTCCTATACATACCGATACCGACCAACTCAGAAGGGTGTTTGAGTCTTATACTATCTTCTGAAACCACACCGAGGAAAACTTTATCAGCATCTTTGTGATATTTCTTAATGATGGGTAAGGCAAAAGGACGACAAATAAACTCTGCCACTTTTTTGGTATCTGACCAACTTTCTACCATTGGTAGTGCAGATTTATCTGTAACTTGCTCATTAATCTGCTGTTGCAGGTATTTTTTCTGGTCTGGAGATAATTGTTGAGATGGTACTTTTGCTTGTGCAAAGGCAGATAATAGTAGGCTGATGATCCCCAAATAAGTTAAGTATCTTGAGTAAAACATAATGGCATACTCCTTGTTTGAGATTAAAAAAGTATGGCATGGATTTTGTGGGTGCGCCATTAATATACATGCATTTCATGAGTCTTTAAAAGAAAATACCCTACCTCGTTTTATTTTTAGTGAGGTAGGGTATTTTAAGTATTTTATAAATAATTCATTATGCCAAATGACGATATATCAATAATATTATCATTTGGATATTAAGTATATTGATTCATAAGGTTTAATTTTAATCTCATGATCTACCGTTGCAGGTGATGGGTAATTGCTCATCAATACCTGCCATTCTTTGCTTAAAAGAGCAGGTTCTGGAGACCAAAGTTGAGTTTCATCGCTTAGGTTTGCAATAACCAGTAAGGTTTGATCCTGCCAACGACGCAGATAGCACCACAGTGAAGGGTGTTCTGGCAGCAGATCCAGGTAATCACCGTATGTCAGAATGGGCTGTTGCTTTCTCAATTTAATCAAATTGTGGTAGCAATAGAAGACGGAATCTTCGTCCTGTAAGACGGTTTCGGCGTTGATCTCTGAGTAATTACTGCAAGGCGCAATCCACGGTGTTCCGGTGGTAAAACCAGCGCTTGCTGAATTATCCCACTGCATGGGGGTTCGGCTGTTATCACGGGATTTCTGCGCCAAAATCGCCAGTATATCCTCTGGTTGCACACCTTTCTCAATACGCTCTTGATACATATTCAAGCTTTCGATATCCCGATAATCTTCAATGCGCGTAAAGTGAGGATTTGTCATGCCCAGCTCTTCGCCCTGATAAATATAAGGCGTGCCTTGCATACCGTGCAACACCATCGCCAGCATTTTAGCGGATGTTTTATGGTGTTGGTGTTCATCCCCGAACCGAGAAACAATGCGCGGCTGATCATGGTTACACCAAAAAAGCGCATTCCAGGCTTTTTGGTGCATACCCTGCTGCCATGTTGCGAAAATCTTTTTCAGTTCAACGTAATCTGGTTTTGCCCGAGTCCATTTTTCTCCATTTGGGTAGTCAACTTTTAGATGGTGAAAATTAAACGTCATGGACAGCGTTGTTCCGTCCAGGGCAGCATAGCGTTGGCAGTTCTCAAGGCTGGTGGATGACATTTCACCAACGGTCATTAATCCTTTAGGCTGGAAAACATCACGGCTCATTTCTTGCAGAAACTCATGTATCCGCGGGCCATCGGTGTAGAATCGGCGGCCATCGCCGTGATCATCATTAGGATAATCTTGCTGTTTTGAGACAAGGTTAATGACATCCAGACGCAAGCCATCAACGCCACGATCAGCCCAGAATTCACAGATTTTTTTCAGCTCAGCGCGAACCGGTTCATGCTCCCAATTTAAATCGGCTTGTTCAACCGCAAACAGGTGGAGGTAATATTGTTGACTCTCTGCATGCCATTGCCACGCATTACCACCGAATTTGGATTTCCAGTTATTGGGCAGGGAATCTTCAGAACCATCCCGCCAGATATAAAACTGGCGATAAGGGCTATTAATGTCCTGTGCCGCCTGGAACCACGGGTGTTGGGTTGAAGTGTGATTGAAAACCATATCCAAAATAATGCGCATGCCACGTCGATGGGCATTTTGCACCAAATTATCAAAGTCCTCCATGGAGCCATAATCAGGATTGATAGCACAGTAATCAGCGACATCATAGCCATTATCAACCTGCGGAGAGGGATAAATCGGCGTGATCCAAATGGCCTCAACGCCGAGTCGCTGTAAATAATCCAGCCGTTGGGTGATCCCGTTGATATCTCCCGTACCGCTACCGGTACTATCCTGAAAACTTTTTGGATAAATTTGGTAGATAACGCTATCCATCCACCATGGTTTTTGTTCCGTCATAAATAGATACCTACAAAATTAATTGGCCTGTTCATTGGGTAAGAGCGCCTTGCGTTCATTTTTGCGATAAGCCAGAACAGTCAGGAAGAATGGCACAACAATAGCGATGAGCATGGCAATCAGATAAATCATCCAGAACTGTGGCTTGATAGAAAGAATTCCTGGTATTCCGCCAACGCCGATACCATTAGCAATCACATGGTTGAGTCCACAAACCAGTCCAGCCAGAGCTGCGCCAATCATCGCACAGAACATGGGGTAACGGTATTTGAGGTTGATACCATACATGGCGGGTTCGGTTACGCCCAGATAGGCTGAAATTGCCGCAGGAACAGAGATTTCGCGTTCTTTTTGTTTCTTGCTTGCCCAGACAATGCCGAGAACGGCAGAACCTTGTGCGATATTAGATAGCGCAATAATAGGCCAGATCGGTGTTCCTCCGGTGCTTTGGATCATTTGCAGGTCGATGGCCAGTGTTGTTTGGTGTACACCCGTGATAACCAGTGGAGCATAGAAGAAACCAAACAAGGCGGCTCCGATAGGGGCAAAGCTACCCGTCATTAGACTTTTAACAACCCAGGCAACACCATCCCCGATAGCACGTCCGGCAGGGCCTATCAGGGCGTGGGCAAGGAGGACAGCCAGTACCAGAGAAGCCACAGGGACAATCACAAGATAGAGATAGTCTGGTACCCATTTTTTCAGCCGGGTTTCAATCCACCCCAACGTCAGGCCAGCTAATAGGGAAGGAATAACCTGTGCCTGATAACCGACTTTAGAAATGGTAAACCAGCCGAAATTCCAGACTTCGGGCGTTTGTTGCCCAAGCAGGTAGGCATTCATCAATTGTGGGGAAACCAGGGTAATACCGAGAATAATCCCCAGAATGGGTGTTCCGCCCATCTTTTTGACGGCAGACCAACAGATACCTACAGGGAGGTAGAAGAATACAGCTTCACCGATTAACCAGAGAAAATCATAAATACTCTGCCAGACAGGATAGAGTTGCGCGAGCGATTTGCCTTCACTAAACGGGATATCGCCGATCAGGTTACGAAAACCGAGGATTAAACCGCCGCTGATCAGGGCTGGCAGTAGGGGGAAGAAGATCTCAGCAAAATGTGAAATTGCATTTTCATACCATTTCATATTTTGGCGAGCAGCTTGTTTAACTTCTTCTTTATTAACGGATTGTTTCCCTGTGGTTTCAAGCAGAGCTTTATAATAGACATCCACATTTGTCCCAATCACGACCTGAAATTGTCCGGCATTAGTGAAGCATCCCTTGACCATTGGTAACTCTTCAATGGCTTTGGCGTCGGCATTTTCTGGTGTATTAAGAACGAATCTGAGGCGGGTGATACAATGACTGACGGAAGCGATATTTTCTTTACCACCAATCAAGGTAATAAGATTATCAATATCCTTTTGATTTATTTGTTTTTTCTTCATGCCTTTCTCCTTGGTGTGGCAGGAGTTATAAATAATGGAGTTTTGCGATTAACAGAATTATTTCTCTCATGATGAGATAATGAATAGACTGAAGTAATAGCAGGTTAATCCTAGACAGATTTTTATATTTTGAATATGAAAAGTTGCTTTGTTTGAGTTTTAGATCACATTTTAGGCCATTGATTTGAAATTAAAGGGTTTTTTATATTCGTAGTACTTATTATTATCGGGTTTTTAGTTTTTTCAGTAATTAATAGATGTGACTTATAGGTTCATGCCATCGATGGCTTGGTAAAATAAAGAAAGATCCGTACCCTAGCGAGTCACAACTTGGATCTGCGCCCGGTGGCGGCGCAGAATGTTATTCAATTCGATGATATCCGTGTGAATGGTGTGGTTGGAAAAACAGATCCACGGGAATTTTAACCTGTTATCTATCGGTTTTTCGTGAATGAATGAGGTATTGCTCTCCATAAGCACCAATAATTGATACTCCATATGATTGTCGGTATTAAGGCTATAATGAAAGCAAATAGTAAGCTTTGTAATCCGCTGTTGATCAGGTAAACCACAGGCGTATATAAGAGGCTTGAAAAGTATATTCCTAATGTTGTGATAATGAGCGCGAGATAAAATCGATTAAATTTAAATAGAATAATGTGTGAAATTAATAAAAATAGGCACGGGATGGTAATTAAATAAGACAGGGCGGGTATTTTTATGGAAATTATTGCACAGAGTAATCCAATAAAAATAAAGGGGATCTGTCTGTAAGATTTTTTTACATTACGATTCATCTGATGGTGAAAAAGATGTTTTCCCCAGAATAAACAAAGAATTAAAATGCTGATACCAAGGACAGCGGTGACATCGGAGGGAATTATAACTAACCCGTATATGGGCAACGGAAAGTAAACTGCATCTTTATTATGTCCCAGTAGTTCCATATCTTGCTGTACGATAAAATAATAACCCACTTTTCTCACGGTATTCTGGTATTGAAATAAGGTTTCAGGGGAAAGATTTTCTAGCGTATCGCTCATTCTGTGATAATGTTCGAAGCCTTGTACGACTGCAAAATTCAGTCCGGCTATCCCTTTTTCTTTAAATACCGTGTAATCAGTATCGTTCTGTAAAATATCATATATCAAAGGGGTAAATGAGAATGCAGTGACGTTGCTTAAATTCTTATTTAATGCCGTCATCAGAGCATAAGGTTGAGCAGAGGTTTCAAATAATACAGGAATACCATGATTTCCCCTTGCTTCAAAATTCAAAACAAGGCTAATCGATTGTAACTCTTCATCGGTCAATTGGTTGGCAAAATAATTTGCGCCTAATAAACCTAACTCTTCACCATCGGTTAGTAAGAAGATAACATTATTTTTTATCGTCGTTACTTGGGTCAGATCCCGCATTAGCTGCAACATGGAGGCAACAGCCATGCCATCATCCCCTGCTCCAGGAGAGGTGCCCACACTGTCATAATGCGCGACAATCAATATCGTGTTTTTAGCGGCAGGAGAAGTTCGTTTAGCAATGATGTTGGTGCCGTAAGCGGAGTTTCCCTGTTTTAGCCCTGAGCGGATGCGCACTTCTTCTTCAAAAGTTTTGGCACCGACTCGTGCTAGTTCTGCATCAAATGCGCGGCGTTGGTATTCATCAAGTTGTGAGTAGATTTTTTCCTGACGAGCAACAAGTTCATCGATAGTGAACAGGAACGGTTGTTCGATAACATGGTATCCCATTGCTTGAATTTCTGTGAGTAAATAGCGGCGGATCTGTTCTTGCTGTGTGGATACTGTAGGATGTGGTTTGGCTGCAATGATACTGAGCGCTTTTTGTACGTTTAAATATCCTGTTTCTTTAGTTGGTAAGGTGGTCATCGTTGTCGGTTGTACCATGCTGACACCTTGATATACAGATAAACCAAGAACAACGACTAAAATCAGGCTCAAAATGATACGAGTCATGTTGTTTCCCCAGTGTTGTCAATAGGCTGCGTGATAACAGTTTCTTGGCAAGAACAAGTACTGTCACACGCAGTGCTAATACTTAGCTCATTTTTACGTCCATTAAGGTTTCGATAGCACCACTTTGTAATAATCGCTGCATCTTAGGAACCACTTTAGTCTTTTGGTCAATTGGCAGAACATTAACGCCAGAACCCAGAAATACGGGAATGGTTGTAATGAACAATTGTTGCAATTCACCTGCATTAGCAAAATATGCAGCTGTTTTTCCTCCTCCCACGACCCAGACATTTTTGTCTTTTGCTGCCAGTCTTGCCTTGGAAGCGATGGACTTAGGGGATTCTTGGGTGACTACCGCGTTGATCCCTACAGGAATGGATAGTTTTCTTGAAGAAAGAATAAATGACGGAATATCTTTATAGGGCCAGTCATCCGCTGAGTTTTTCATGATCCATTCATAAGTTTCAGCACCCATAATGGCCGCGCCAATTCCACGGTAAAAATCATCATACGGGGTGGCATCATCGCCAAGTGTGAATTCATAGAGCCAATCCAACTCGTGGTTTTCCGTTGCGATATAACCATCCATTGTTGCAGCGACAAAATAAATGAGCTTTGACATCATTTTTCCTCATAGTTACACATTACAATTAAAACTTTGGCTAATTAACCCTGTTTGACAAGTAAAAAGTTTCATTAATTAATTTCAGCCAATTTAATAACATTATTAAATTAGTTTTATAAAGCCTATTCCCTTAGGCTCTAAATTATCAGGTCGATTAGGCCGTGTTCTTTATAATCTATAAAGTAAGATGTGTCATTGTATATTCGCATTATGGTGTTACTGGTTTATTAGTGTTACGAGTTTATTGGCGCCATGCGTCACTTGGGTGTGGCATATATAATGCCGTTGCCACTGGGTAATTGGGTGATCTCTTTAACGGTAAAATTAGCTTGTCCGAGTAATTCTCTAAATTCTTTTTCCGTGCGTTCCTTACCGCCAGAAATACCAAAAAGAGACAGCATATATAAGTCCATCATGGCAGCAGTTTTATTTGCATTTGTGTCTTCTATGTCTGAGGCTAATAAATCGATAATGATGAGTATGGCCTTTTTAGGCATATTTCGATGGCACGTTGATAATATTTTTCTGCAATTGTCATCGCTCCAATCATGGAGTACATGTGACAGCAGGTAAATACTGGCATTTTCAGGCAATGCTTTGAAAAAATCACCTGCGATGATTTGGAATAACCCCGTTTTTCCTTGTTCAGCCAATTTCTTCCGAGCTATCTCTGTAGCGACAGGTAAATCAAGGAGAATCCCCTGATTGTTCGGCCATTTTTCTAATATTCGCGTGAGTAGATAGCCTGATCCTCCCCCAATATCTAAAATGGTTTCTGATTCACCAATGACAAGATGATCTAATAATTCAGGGACTTCCAATTCTAATCCCATATCCTGTGAACGGTCGAAAATAGCTCTTTTTTCTGGATTGGCTTCAAGATATTTGAACAGGGTAGCGTGATAGAACTCTTCAAAGCTGGATTTTCCACTACGGATAGTCTCTGTTATACCACGCCAGGCCTGCCCTATTTCTCCGTTGATCAGCAATGCAGTTGGCTGTGCAGAGGCGACTGCTTGTCTTGTTAGGCTCTTACCTAATAAGGTTAAAGCAAATTCTCCATCCGTGTTGGTGACGAGACCAAATTGGGTCAGCGCCCGAAGTAGTCTCGCCAGAGCGGCCGGATTGGTTTGAGTTTGGTTTGCTAATTGTTCAATTGAGCTGTTAGACGTGTCAATTAAATCGGGCAAATTGAGGACACAGAAAGTCTGTATAGCTTGGGATATCAATTGACTGTATAAGATCTGTCTAATTTGTTGAGGTGTGTTGTTGTCACTTTGCGTGTCCATTGTTGTTTCCTTTCATTGAGCATGTTGTTAAATGGGTATCGTGTTGAATGTGTGGCAAAAAGTCATCCGGCTTTAAGAGGCTGGATGACTTAATGTGATTTATACCCTCAGTCTTTTATAGGTAATAATTATTTATGGGCAATGATGATGCCATGTGGCGTCCAGCCTGGAATGCGGATGCGTTGTGGATCTTTGAATCCGGCTTCATTCAGGCAGTGTTCATATTGTTCCCAAGAATAAATCATCCCTCCTTCAGCGGGCAGACAGGCGAAGTAAACGCTGTCTAGCGCAGCAACAACAGGGCCATCTCCTTCATCGTTTGACATTGAGTTGAAAATCACAACCCGTCCCCCTTTTGGCAGGGCATCATAGGCTTTGCGCAACATGCGTATGTTTTCTTCCAGTGTCCAAATAACCAGTTGATGGGCGAAAAGGATGCAATCGTAGCCTGTTGGGAAAGGATCATGCAGGATATCCAACGCCTTGGCTTCAACTCTGTCTCCAAGCCCTGCTGCTGCAATTTTGGATTTGGGAACTGCCAACGCTGATTCTATATCGAGCAAGGTCACATGCAGGTGAGGATTGGCCTGTGCCAGGGCAAGAGCATTGACTGCATCGCCACCACCTGCGTCCAGCAGACGATGTGTGTTGGACAGGTCAAGGTGTTTAATCAAATCTTTGTTGGCAAGTTCAGACCAAGAGCGCATATATTTATAGAAAACTTTTTCAAGTTCAGGATGTTGGTGCATACGGTGGTAAAGGTCACGACCTGTGCCTGGAAAACGCCGTAAACCGACATTGTTATTTGCCCGCAGAGATTCGGTAAAGTCGAGCTGGCTCTCATAGACAATATACTGCTCAAATGCCACAGTATCTTTAAAGCGTTGCCAATCAGCCGTGCTCATGAGTTCTTCCAGGACCTCAGCATTTCTGTAAATTCCGTTGTCTTTTGTCAACATACCCAATGAGGTGACACCTAATAGCAAGATATCTGTTGCTCGCTCTTCCAAACCCAACGCTGTTCTGATTTTTTCCTTCGTAGGTTCATGAAGGTCTGTGATCGTTTCAAACAAATTAAGCTCACAAGCTGCTCTAAGATATTGGAATGCCGCATGACTAAATAGGAGATAACTGAGTCCCGCCATATCAAGTTGAGCAGGCTTTGTATAGTCAACTGAGCGATGGGTAGATGTCATATCTTAATTCCTTAATAATAATATTGTTATAGGTTAATGGTTGGGTCGGCATATAACGTTTTTACTACTGTTTTTACTATTACTGTGTCGAGCCATAAGCCGTAGGCTCTGTCCATACGAGGTCGATGTATTTCAGACAGTCACTACGTGATCCTTCAAACCCTTCTTTAGACCATCCAGACGGGAGTTCCCGCCCACTTGGCCAGATTGAATATTGTTTGTTGGCGTTAGTAACGACAAGGCACAACACGGAGTCATTTTCACCAAGAAAAGTTGCCATATTGGTCTCCTTAATAAATGGCATGCTGGGATTATTTTTTGTGTTCATCTGGGGTCAGGGAGCTTGTATCCAGGGATCTCATCCGAGTTTTTTTAAGCCCTTCCAGAATTTGGCCGGCAGGGGTAGCCGCTTTTTTTCTGGCGAGTAGGCTACTGCTGCTTTCCCCCACAAATTTTTCGCAAACGCTACGATGAGCGGTGTAAACTTCAGTCAGCACCGAGCGCATGCGCTCAACAGTTTTGGGATGTGTTTGTTCAATAAAACTCCAGATTGGTGTCGACTGGCGCATCAGGCGAACCAATACTTCGTGATCACGCCAATTAATGCCGCTCATTTTGGGAGGTGCTATGGGCGGCATTAATGTCGGCCGGATTTCGCTTAGATATTGTTCTTGATTGAGATCGGTAGCGAACTCAAGCGTGATCCGAGAGATATCCATCAATTGAATAATTCGGTTGGCTTGTGCATGAGCAAGTTCTATATCGTTATTCTGGGCGGCCCTTGTCATCAGGTTGAGGGACAGGCTCATTCCCTGGCAGAGCACCATAAACAGCAGGTGTCCTCTTACCCAGCGTCTAAAGGGCATGTTTGGATCTTCTTGCCGAGCAGGGAGGGCCAATGAATAGTTCCTGGTTTGCGGCATACTGCGTGGCTCGATAATCGTATGCAAAATAGCATCGACGGTAGAGATGACCTGATTCCACTCGTCTTGGCTCAAGTTGGTGCCCCAACGCTCGACTAATTCACAGACCTGCACGGTGGCTTCCAGTGTAGCTTTGATTAATAGAGCGGTGCTTTCTCCCCGATGCCTCTCAATCCAGAACGCTTTATCATTATCTCTGTTTTCCTGACTTTCTCGGGGATCATCCACTACGACGCCATCGGAAACCTGAGGGAGTTGTTGGTGAATTTTGTTTAATGTGCTTATGAACGTCGTCAAGCTCCGATAAGCCTGTGCTGCTTCAATTTGTGTTATAACTTGACTTGCCAGCATTTTTGCTGACTGCAAACCTTGTTCGTCCACGGGTAAGTCTTCAGGTATGCCCAGAATGAAAGGATTGCTTGATATCGGGAAAGATGACTGACTCATGTTATTTCTGTTCCTGTGTCTGGTGTTGTAGAGTTTCTGGTGCTATCAGGAAATCGGTCTCAATCAGATAATTCAGGATCTTGTGGGCATATCCTTTCATGGTAATTGGACGGGGGATGTCTGAGGATGCCAGTAACTCAAACGTCTGCTGTCCTTCTAATTCTGGGTTCACTTCATGCCTATAAGCCGGATCAAGTGCCCGATGTGGTTTGGGATCGGCATCTTTGATCAGAGGGATCAATGGGTAAAGGTGATGACCGGGTGGAACGGCTAAAGCGCGTTTTCTACCTTCCTCAAAAGGCACTATCTTGAATTTATAGCCGAAGTCCTGGATCCAATCGCAGAATTGGCGAATGGAGACGGGGTCTGGGTTAAAGAGATGGAAGAATTTACCCCGACTTTGTGGTTGCTGTGAAATATGCACAATGGCGGCAGCAACATAATCTACCGGTACGATATCAAAAATACGTGGATAATCCGGCACGATGCCCATTGGCAAAAAGCCGCGTAGTGCAACCAATAAATAGTCGATACTCTGAGATGCACCTGTTTCTGTATGTCCCAGAATCAATCCAGGACGGAAAATACTTACGGGAATACCTCGCTGGCGAGCGAGATTGGCGACCCCTTCGGCTACCCACTTACTGCCCGTATAGCCAGCCGGAACGCCAACGGCGGACTTCAATGGGTTGTCATTTTCCAGGAATGGTCGTGGCATGTGTGTCGCCAGCAGAGTATCCACAGTAGAAACGTAGTGGACGTTTTTTAATCTGGCTGTACAGGCGAGTTCGAAGACTGTTTGAGTACCACCTACGTTGGTGGCTTTTAGTGCACTGTAGGGATAAACAAAGTTGACCAAAGCACCATTGTGGTAGATCACATCTACATGGTTGGCTAGTGATTGCCATTGATTATCGGATAGGCCGAAGTGGGGAAGCGCCAGATCACCGACCCAAAAATCGACCCGCTGCAGTTCGGTTTCAATTTCAATGCGATATTTTTTCAGGCCTTCAATAACCCGTTCTTTGGCATGTTCACTGTCTTTAGCACGACACAGGCAGATTATTTTGCTGGATGTCCGTTTCAGGAGTTGTTCGATCAGATATAACCCCAAATAACCTGTTGCTCCGGTAAGGAAGACTAATTCAGGCAGATACCAATTGGCATGTGGCAGTCCCAGAGGTTGTATGTTGTCATCCAGCCAGATATCGCCTTCCAGGGTTTGTGCATGCTGACGGGCAAGGAGGGAAGACAAACCTTCGCGCCGATAAATTTCTATGGCTTCTGCCACCGCAGCGGGCGTAGGAACCCGGAAAAATTCATGTAATGGGATCTGAACTTGGTGCAGTGTGGCCAGTTTACCCGCCAATCGGGTTAAGAGAATGGATGTACCACCTTGAACAAAGAAATCGGTATCAGGTGTGACTTCTGACAAGCCTAGTACCTGAGCAAAATCTTGCATGACGGATTCTTCCAGTTTTGACAGGGGATCACGTCCCTTGAGTGTGGTAGTCTCCGTTTTAGTTGGTGTTGCCAATTCAGCTAGTTTTAACAGATCCACTTTTCCGGTGGTGGTTTTGGGTAACTTATCCATCAGCAGGAATTGTGCTGGTACTAAATAAGTCGGTAAATGTTGGAATAATTGCGAGAGGATCTTGTTAGCATCCCATTCTGTTTTTTGGTCTGTTGCTGCAATCAGTCTTGCTTGTTCTGTTCCTGCATCAATCGCAAAAACGATCACTTCACTGATATCCAAAACCTGACGTATTACATGGGCAACTTCGTTAAGTTCAATGCGATGCCCGCGGATTTTTACTTGATGATCACGCCGTCCCAGATAACTGATCGCGCCATTAGACAAACGACGCCCTATATCTCCAGTGGCATATAGACGCCCTGTACCGAAAGGATTGGGCAGGAAACGCAGGGCGGTTTCCATCGGTTTACTCCGATAACCGCGAGCCAGACTTTTGCCGGTAATCATGATCTCGCCAGGAACACCACAGGGGACGAGATTAAGATCAGGATCAACGACAAAGGCATCAACATTGTTCAGGGGATAACCGATGGGAATAGGGTCGTAAATATCATTCGGAACAGCATAAGCCAGTGCATCAATAGTTGTTTCTGTTGGCCCATACAGGTTAATGACCTTGGCCTGCCAAACGGTGTGGAACCTCTGTACCAAATCTGAATTCAGTGCTTCACCGCCGCTGAGTACAAGCCGGATGGAATGACAACTTTCTGCCTGGGGATGATCGACCAAGGCTCCTAGCAAGCTGGGTACACCTCCCAATATACTGATTTGATGTTGTTTAATCAGGTTGATCAGGATGTTTGAATCTTCCATTGCTGCCGTATCTGCCAGCACAATGGTGGCGCTGCTGGTGAGAGGCCAGAATAGTGCCCAGATACTGGGATCAAAACTGAATGAATGATTATGTAGGACGTTATCTTGCGGATGCAGAGGCCAAGTTTGTTGACGCCATATTAAGTTATTGACCACTTGCTGATGTTCAACGAGTACCCCTTTGGGTTGTCCGGTGCTGCCAGAGGTGTAAATAATGTAAGCGGCATCTTTGTCTGACAAGTTTTCAGGGGCTTGCCAGCTAATTGAAGTATCAAGGTCTTCCATGCAAAGTATAGGCACTTTGGGCCAGTCACTGGTGATCTGCCCTTGTGAAGTGACGACCAATGAGCTACCGCTGTTTTCCAATAAAAAGCGGATTCGGTCACTGGGCAGGCGTGGATCAAGGGGCAGGAATGCGTGACCTGAACGTAATATACCTAATACTGTAGTAACGAAATCAACCGTTCTGGGCAGGCATACGGCAATAATTAGTTTTGATTGTGCAACGTGTGATTGAATATTCGCAGCCACAGATTCAGAGCGATTCCATAATTCTGCATAACTCAACTGTTGAGTATCATCCACGATAGCGATGTTGTCCGGCGCTGATTTTACCGTCTCAGCAACCAAATCAGAGAGTGTTGCATTCAAGGCTGGTGTTCTGCTGCCCTGTGAAACTGCCAAGATATTTTCCCGCGTTTTGTCTGATATCAACAATGCAGTTTCAAGACACTGATCAGGGGGAGCAAATAGCAGTGTTGTTAACGCTTCTTCCAGTGTATCGACCAATTTCTTGGTCAAAACGTTGCAGTCATAGTCCATTACCAGCGTCATCTCTTGTTCTCTCTCATAGCAGGTGATGTAGAGATCAAGGTCATTGGATGAGAACAGTGGCGAGCATTCCACCAGCTCGATCTTACGGTTTAAATCGGGATATTGCCTGGTTTCGACATATCTCAAGCCAGTTTGGAAGTAAGGTGTTCGGCTCAGATCCCTTTTGGGTGGGCAGATTTCCAACAAACTGGAAAATGACACTTTGTTTTCCGCGGCCAACTGTTCAGCGACCTGTTGGCTGATATCCCCCAGTGTACCGTTTTCGGCCAAATCAACCCGAATGGGCAGGAATGTTTGCAATGGCCCGATAACAGCAGAAAGAGAAGGATCGCGAACCTTAACGCCACAAACGGCAGCATGGGAACCTTGCCAGCGCATCAACACGGCGAGCCAGCAAGAGATAAAATGTTCTGGGCTTTTTGTCTGCCATGCTTTGCTGAGTTGTATTTTGTGGATTTTACGTTGTGTCAGTTTGATCTCTGGTCGAGGAAATTCAATCGGGATTTCGGTTGCGGCTGGAGCTTGCAGTTTTTGTCCCCATTGATAAATTGTGCTTCTGACTGCTTCATCGTCTAAGCGAACTTGTTCTGCCTGAAATGCAGCCGTCAAATCACCAGCCGATAACGAAGGCAAATCACTTGCTGGTAAAAATATCAATTCTGCAATAAGTCTTAGTGAGACTTCATCCAGAGAGATGGGGTGACCAGCCAAAACAACATCATATTTTTCTTCAGAGAATTTGTTGATGAAAATGCGCAGTAATGGGCCTTCACTGACATCAATAGGTTGCTGAAGTTGTTTGATGATAAGCTCAGATTCAAACTCAGAGGGGGTTGCATTGAAAAATTCAAATTGTACCTGTCCTGTCGGCATTAATAGCCTGACGGGTTGACCTGCCACTTCAATGAACAGGCTACGCAGGGTTTCAGCCTTGGTCACTAACTGACTGAGAGTAATTTGCACTGTTGCAATATCTACATGCCCGTTTACCTGAACGCGAGCAGTAATGGGCATCATGTTGGCATCAGATAAATGAGTCAGTAACCAGATCCTTTTTTGTTCTGTGGAAAGTGGATGTGCACTGAGTGCTCTCTGAGCCAGTGGGTGTGAGCGCAGTTCATCTTCGAAAGCGACCATGTGTTTAGTTTGCACGATTTATTTCTCCTGAACCTGAGAAGAGGATGGGTCGTGGGCATGATTGTTGAAGGTATCGTTGGGGGAATTGAGTGCTATCGTGTTAAATTCCCAGTTCCCCGGGACTCCTTCGGTTTTTATTCCTGTATCGAATTGCATGGATTCCAGTGTTGCTGCGATACGGGCGATTGTTGGGGAAATATAAATATCTGCGATAGGTATACGTTCCCCGAACTCCATTTCAATACGTTCCACCATCTGGGCGACTAAAATGGAATGACCGCCAAGTTGGAAAAAATCATCGGTGACACCAAAATGGTTTATGCCAAGTAATTGGCTCCAAACAGCATGGATCTTAGCTTCTGCCCCATTTCTTGGAGCTATGCTTTCAACCGTAGTACTCATGCGGACGGCATGGGTTTGCAGGTGTTTTTTATCCCGCTTGCCATTGTGTGTCAGGGGAATGTCTGAAATGCGAAAATATTCTGTGGGTATCCATGCTTTTGGTAGATCTTGTTTCAGGATATTAAGGGCGTGGCTCATCCATGCCTGTTCATCTTCGACATGCGTTGAAAAAATAATGAATGCCTGAAGTCGTGCAGCACTTTCGTTTCCCTGAGCAGAGAGAGATACAGCAGCATCTTTAACATTAGGGAGTTTCCTGAGTGTGACTTCGATTTCTCCCAGCTCAATGCGATGTCCGCGTAGCTTGATTTGATCGTCACGCCGACCTGCGTAGAGCAGGGAATTGTCCGGTAACATACGTACCATGTCACCCGTCAAATAGGCTCTTGTTCCTGTGGTATAAGGATCCGGCAAGAATTTTTGGGCGGTTTCACGCGCATTACCATAATATCCAGCACTGACGCCTAACCCTGAAATCATCAGTTCACCTAAAAATCCTTTCGGAACAGGCTGGAGATGTTTATCCACGACCATCACTTGCGTACCCGCGATCGGTGCACCCAAGCGAATTACACAACGTTGATTCATTCGGGGTTGTATTTGGTATGCCGTTGACCAGATTGTTGTTTCTGTTGGCCCGTACAGATTCCACAATGTCATGCCAGGTTGACACAAGCGATCCGCTAAATCCTGGGGCAATTGCTCTCCGCCGCACAGCATAGTCAAGTTTTCCCGTGGCGACCAACCCGTCATTAAGGCGAGCGACCATGTGATAGGTGTTGCTTGAGCCAGTGTTATTTCATGGTTATTCAGGCATTCAATTAACTTGCTGCCATCCCGTTGTGCTGTGGTAGGGGCAATGTAGACACTTCCGCCGTGTACCAGTGTTAACAAGAGTTCCAGCAGAGAGATATCGAAAGAGAACGTGGTCAGAGCCAACATCCGATCGTTAGGACGGATATTCAGCAGATGACCAAATGCACTTAATGTGGAGACAAGATTATTCTGACGAACCAGGACGGCTTTGGGTTGTCCGGTCGAACCAGAGGTAAACATAATATAGCCTGCGGCTGTGCCGACATGGAGTGCAGGATTCTCGGTATGTTGCGGAGAATGACACCACAGTGATGCCATCTGGATAGGCGGCCATTGCCTGAAAGAATCAGGCACTGTTTCATCTGCTATCAGAGTCACATTGCTTAATCTTGATAGCATGTCTTGCAACCGGGATTCCGGCATAGTCACATCAAGGGGAATATAGATCGCATCCAGTTGCCAGATAGCTAACATGGTGACTACCCAGGCGACTCCGCGTTTACCCATAATGGCAACATGAGAGCCAGCAACAATGCCGTGTGTGTTCAATATGCCAGCTGCATGCATAATCTGCTGATTGAGTTCATGGAACGTTAGCTGGATATGCTCGTCACACAGAGCAAGCGCCTCAGGCTGTTTTTTTGCCAAGGTTGATAATTGGGTAGGAATACTTTGGAATTCAGGCTCAATAGGGTTAGATACAGCACGGGAATCCCCATGACCCATGTTTAATTCATTAAGCAGCATGGAGGTTGAGTGAGCAAACTGCTTTAGGACATGTTCCAACATACTTGAAATCTTAATCGCGGTTGAAGCATCAAGGATGTCGGTGGCATATTCCAGAAAACCTGTTGTATTGCGATCCGGATCTTCAAACAGGAAAAGGGAAAGATCCAAACGAGAAGCACCGGTATCTACATCGGAAAACGTCAAATGCAGCGAGCCAGCGTCAAAAGAATGCGGCGTATCCTGTTCATAGCCAAATAAGATCTGGAAGAGTGGAGGAAGACCAGGAGACCGAACATGCTCGATGGTATGCAATATTTCAGGTAGTGGAGTTTCACTGTGATCAATCAGGTCAGAAAGTGTCTTTTGCACAGACTTTAGATAGTCTGTGACACTTTGTTCTTCATCATATTGGCTGCGAAAAACACAAATATTGGAGAGATAACCAATAACATTGCGTAACTCTGGTCTGATTCTGTTTGATGTTGGGATACCGACCAGAATATCATCCTGGTCTGTAATGCGATGCAGGACAATACAGTATGCAGCCAAAAATATTGCTGCTGCTGATACCCCTATTTGGGTTGCCCCCTGTCGCATGGATTGCCATTCACTATAGGTAAAATTCAGCGGGATACGGGCACCGGTGAAAGACTGTTTATCATTGCGCTGTGTCATGGGTGCTATTTCTAGCGTAGTCGAAGCCCCTGCTAGCTGTGATCGCCAGTAATCAAGACCCTGATGGGGAGTTTGTTTATTCCAGGCGGCATAATCGGCAAATTGCAGGGCATCCGCTTCCATAAAATCGTGTCCGGTTTCATAGGCAGTGAAGATTCTTTTCAGCAGCAATTGCAGCGATATTCCGTCACAAACAATGTGATGGGTGCTGAGGAGTAATTCATAGTGGCTTTGTCCTGTCCTTATCAGTAGTAACCGATAAAGTGGTGCCTGCTCCAGAGACCATTTCCGTTTGATTTCCATATTGATTAATCGCAATGCCCCTGCCATATCATTGAGATAATCCATTGTATGAATGGGTAGCGTGGCGGACGGTGAGACGACTTGACTCAGTTTTCCATTGGCATAGGAAAAAGATGTTCTCAATATTTCCTGTGATGACACGACCTGATTTACGGCACGTTGTAGTTTAAGCACATCAAGCTCACCATCAATGGAAACCCGAACGGCCATGGTATAAGCCAGTTGTGAATCTGGCGCCAGCTCATTAAGGAACCAAAGTTGTTCCTGACTATGGGAAGCAGGAAAAATCATCGTTTGGTGTGCATTATTGTTCATCCAACACTCCTGATTAATGGTGTGAATTGTTTCGGTTAAGCCGTGGAATCGGAATCGGCGCAGGTTTGGTATTAACAGAGTTCTGTAGGCTGCTAATGAGTTCGGCTTGTTGTCTTATGGTTGGCCTGATCCAGAGATCATGCAGTAGGATATGAATATTGAATTCATTCCTTAATAATCCGGTTAATTCAGTTAACACGAGTGAGTGCCCACCGATTTCAAGGAAATTATCATTTGGGGCAGCGTCTATGCCGATCACGTGTTTCCAGCAAACAGCAACGCGTTGCTCAATGGGGGACATCTCATTGGGAGGAAAATGTTGTTGCCTGGTCTCTTGTAATAATTGAGTCCTGTCAATTTTCCCATGTTTATTTCTGGGTAGCTCAGGAAGTAGGTAGAATTGTGAAGGAATGGCATAAGCAGGCAATGAGCGCAGTAATTGCTGTTTTATCTGGTTAATGTGGATATATTCCTCTTGAATGGGTTCAGTGAGGACAATAAATGCCACGATATGCCGTTTTTGCCCTGTTCCGGCAATTAATACGGCGGATTCCTTAACATTATCAAAATATTGTAAAAATTCCTGAATAGCCCCCAGTTCTATGCGAAAACCACGAACTTTGACCTGATCATCCCGGCGCCCAATAAAATCAAGATTGCCATTTGGTAACCATCTGACAAGATCACCGGTGCGATAACAGCGTTCCCCATTGGGGGCAGGTAGAAAGGCTGCTGCGGAACGAGCGGCTTCATTGAGGTAGCCTTGTGCAACACCATGCCCATAAATAAACAGCTCACCGATCACGCCAATGCTAACAGGTGCCAGATCCTCATTCAGAACCTGAACGTAGGTTCCAGATAAGGGACTTCCAATGGTGATATCGTCGTCTTGGGTCAGTTCCAATCCTGTGGAATAGGTTGTGGTTTCTGTTGGGCCGTAGAGGTTGATAATTCGCACATTGGGCAGAATTTGGTGCAAACGGAGATAGAGATCGCGAGTTAAAGGTTCACCGGCAAGATTGATGACTTTTAAGTCGTTTTTCTGTCTATTGTCCTGTAAGTCGCTCTGTTGCAATGAATTATGCTGTATTAGCGCTTCAACGGCGGAAGGTACGGTATTTAGCAACGTGACATCTTCCATGATTGAAGGTTGATCGATAATATCGATGACGGAATGAATCATCTTGACGCTGGCGCCAGCGACCAAAGGTGCAAACATTTCAAAGACGGAAAGATCGAAAGTAATTGGTGTGACTGCCAGAGTGACACCCAGTTGCTCATAACTATATTCCAGATTGGCCCAACGCATTAAATTAGCGGCGTTGGCATGACTAATGGCAACACCTTTTGGTTGTCCTGTTGAACCACTCGTAAATAATATATAGGCGGTGGCGTGTAACTTGGACAGATCTACCAGTGCTTCATTCTGTTCCTGCATGAGATCGTCAAGGCACCAGTGTTCTACCCGATCAGATAGAATTAGCGTTGTGTTGTTGTGTGTAATGATCGCTTGGCATTTGGCTTTTTCTATAATTGAACTATTCAGCTCAATTGAATTGTCTGGACTAAGGGGAACATAATTTCCGCCGCATACCATGACAGCCAATAAAACAGGGATTAGGTTGATATCGCGTGGCAGTAAAATACCGACAGAGCGGCCAGATTCCAGGCCGAATGCGCGTAATGAACTGCTTATATTTGCGATACGTTTGCCTAACTCACCGTAATTAATAGATTCTGATTTGCTGAATATGGCGGGTCTATCTGGGTGTAACTGTATTTGCCGGATAACAGACGTGATCAGCGTTTCTTCAATTTCAGACAAATGCTTACGAGGCAATTGTTCCCATGTAGCCAGATACACAGCTTGGTGTATTGGGCGTTGTGGCAATGCTGACAGATTTTCTTGCGGATAGCGCACCATAGATTCGAGGGTGTGTTGAAAAAGCTCTGCCATAGCTTGTGCCAGCCACGCGGGATGCTGGGCAGGATCGATTTCGATCCGACCGAATAACTGGTCGTCATACTGGGTCATTAATACCGTGTTACTGAAAGGGCCGATACTGGTTGGTGCGATTACAGTAGACAGCGTCAGATCTTTCAGGTGTACCTTACCATAGCCCAGTAAAGCAGCGGCGACGCCTCTGGCCATGCCAGGAACATCTTGCTGAAAGATAACCGCTGAATTGGGAAGGGGGGGTTGTAATCCTTCTTGTGCCATGAGTTCAACGAGTTCGGGGTAACCTCCTCCGCTGGTGGCATGTATGGCATTACGCAATAGGTCGCCATTATTTTTGATGTAATTATGGACACTTATATCTTCAATACCGACAGGGATGGCAACGGTATTAGCCAAATAACCCACTTCTTGATGGTTATATTTATTCCTGCCATGCATGGTCACTGCAATAGGTACTCTTTGACTCATACCCAGCTTCGAAAGTGTGAGTGCTTGTGCTGCCAGCAAAATTGAATAGGGAGTCACGGAACACGTTTTGGCTAACTCATATATTTTGGCGGTATCTTCCGTGCTGAGGTTAAAATGGTGTGTCACCATTTTTCGAAAACCAGCGCTATCTTGGGTTTGCTGTGGCTGAGGTTTCGGAGGTAGTGTTTTCAGGGGTAGCGAGAGAGAAGCGTCTTGTGAAAGCATGGCACGCCAAAAATCGCGATCAATGTTTGGTGGCAGAGAATCACTTTTTTTCTGGAGGAATTCAGGATCGGCATCATTTAAGTTTTCTATCAGCAAGCCAACAGACCAGAGATCTGCAATGGCGTGATGCACCCTGACCACTAAATATAAATCATGATTTCCTGTTTCAATGATTTCTGCCTTAAATAATCGTTCTGATTCGACCCCCATAAATTCGCGAGTATCGGGGAGCAGAATTTCAGATAATGATGAATCAGGGATTTCATCCAGGAAACGAATATGACAGTACCCTGATGCTTCCGGTGGTGCTTCCACAACCCAATATTTTCCATCCTGAAATTCAAAACGCTGCCTGAGCGATGCATGCCGCCTGACTATAGCGTCAATGCGCGATTTCAATTGTTGCCCGGAAAGGGAACCATCAATGCGAAAAACGATTTCAAGAATTAAACCTGGTAAATAGGGATCAATTGCTTGTTGTAGACATAACACTTCTTGTCGTGGAGTGGCCCGTTTTTTACTTATCATAATTAATTATGTTTTCTTATGTTATTTTAAAGTTAAAAAACATTATTTATTTGGTTATGTTTTTCTGTGAAAAAATAACCAGAATAAATTCATATTTATTTCATTGTGTTATTTGTTTTTGTTGGCTGGGTTCATAATAATTGTGATCGTTTTGTGATCGATAGAATTTGACATCGGGAGAGAAAAGTCAACACAATTGATTACGTTTGCTTTACTTAAAAGTGTTGGAGGTTTTCAGAAAATGTTAAATTCTGAGAAAACAAAGAGGGTGAAAAAAGGACCTGGTTTTATTGAAACTTTCGATCGAATAGCACCTACCTATGAAGAAAAATATGGCGATAAATTGAACCTGGCACATGAGGAATGTTTGAGCATCTTGAAGAAGATGGATTGGGCATCTTTGCCGCGTAGTATATTGGATATTGGTTGTGGAACAGGCGCATTGTTGCAGCACTTACATATACGATGGCCTCAGGCCAACTGCATTGGCATCGATCCAGCCCAAGGTATGGTGGATGAAGCGATCAAACGCAGGCCATTCGCCAGATTCCTTGTGGGAATGGCAGAGGAACTGGCCCTCCCATCAGGCAGTATTGATTTGATCGTTTGTTCGATGTCGTTTGGGCATTGGTATGATAAATCTGCCGGATTACGTGAGATACGACGGATTCTTCACGCTAATGGCCTGTTTTGTCTTATCGAAAATGCACCACCCGGGTGGGGAATTAACTCTTTGATTAACTGGATTATGGGTAGTCTGGGGAGTTACATACCCGAAGCAGAAATCGTTCGCTTGGCAGAGTCGGTGGGGTTACAGCGGATTTATTCTACGACGACGGCTAGAAATATTATTGTTTCCGTTTTTCAACTTCCCAATGGAGGGCACAGCTATCATGACCAGTAATATCCGTATCACCCAACGTGTATTGGTTGTAGGCGCTGGGCCAGTTGGGCTGGCGGTTGCTGCCTCACTCTGTGAGCAGGGAATTTCGGTCGACCTCATTGATAAACGACCATCGGCTTCCTTGCATTCGCGTGCCTTTGGGTTGGAGCCGATCACTCTTGAACTGTTGAGCGCTTGGCATATTGCGGATGAAATGATACGTCGAGGTATCGTGTGGGCGGAAGCTCCTGTTGGGGATAAAAAAGGGAGAACACTCTCATTTTCAACATTGGCGCTCGAATTTCCATACATGGTAATCATTCCACAATCGTATACCGAAAGTGTGTTGACAGAGTGGGCAAATAAGGTCGGCGTCAACCTCAAAAGAGGAATGGAACTTAAGACTTTGACACCGATGGGTGAAAAAGTTGTAGTGAAGATTGAAGAAACCCAGTCACATTCGGTAACCAAGATAGAATACGATTGGGTTCTCGGTGCTGATGGTGTCAACAGTATCGTGCGTCAAGTGTTGGATATTCCTTTCGTTGGGCAGGATTATCAACATTCGTTGGTTGTGGCAGATGTGACCTTGAATACCCCTCCAACTCCGGCGGTGTATGCGCGTTCTGTTTCGAGAGGATTGGTTGCGCTATTTCCATTACCAGATGGTACTTATCGCATCAGCATTGAAGATAATCAAAGAATGGATCTGCCTGTGAAGCAACCCGTTACCAGAGAAGAGATTGCGAATAGTATGTCTGCCATTTTGGGGCAGGATTTTGGTTTAGGCGATATTTTATGGAGTGCACGCTACAGAAGTAAACAGAGGTTGGCAGAACGGTATCGGGAGGGAAAGATCTTCCTGCTTGGTGATGCGGCTCATACCCATGTTCCTGCTGGTGGTCAGGGGCTTCAAATGGGGATCGGCGATGCGGCTAATTTAGGTTGGAAATTGGCTGGAGTTATTCAGGGAACCTTATTGCCAGATATTCTGGATTCCTATGAAAACGAGCGCAGGCCGATAGCAAAAGCGGCATTAAAAAATACAGATTTACTGTTTAAATTCAATACAGCGCCGGGTATTTTTGGGCGAATGGTTCATTGGATTGGTGTGCAGGCAACCAAAATTCCCTATATCGAGAAAAAAGTTGTCAGGATGTTGGCTGGTGAAGATGCCCAATATCACTGTTTGCGTCAGAAAGGTGATCATAAGCGAGTCGGTCAGCGTTTACCGCATTTAGTGCTGTGTCACGCGGGACAGGAACGTAAGCTGACAGAAGTATTGCGGAAAAAACAATTTGTCTTAATACATAATCATGCACCAAGATTGGTATCTGCACTGCAATCATATTTTCAAACCGTTGCTCAACAATTGACGGTGGTTGAGATTATTTCCCCTAAAAAACTACTTCGAGATGGGCAGGCTACTATCGTTAGACCTGATGGCATTGTTTTGTGGTTAGGTAGTGATATTGCACAGGCAAAAACACGTTTAGATAGTTGGGTAAATCGTTAGCGTATGCGGATACACAGCGAACGCCGATGTCAACGGCGCGCGTAACATTTTAGCGGCAGGGCATGCCGTGCTTGCCTATGGAGGAGCGGTGCAGTCAGGCCGTCCGTTAAAGCAGGAACCCCCCGAAATGATTCATACTCCGGTTTGAACGTAGTAGGAATCCTCGGCCTTAGGCCGGGGAGGATGTCAACTTTCTTAATATCTATTGACTTCAATTTAACTTGAGGGCTTATAGTCCGTATCTGATGCTTCTGTCAAATCCCAAAAAGCTGATAAAGCTGGAGCAACATATTTTCGTATTATTTCTGTTATTGGTCAGAATCATTTAAATGAAGCTGCCGAAATCTGTCGGTAAATGATTCAAGGGGAGATTATTCATTATGGTATATCGCTTAGACAAAAAAATCGTCATTGCCGGTGCCGGAATTGGTGGTGTCACTCTTGCCGCTCAGCTTGCTTCATTGGGTATAGAATGTGACATTTATGAACAGCAAAAGTTACTTTCTGAAGCTGGATTTGGTTTGAATATTCAACCTACAGCCGTATCAGCTTTGTATCGTTTAGGGCTTTCTGAGCAATTGAATTCTGTTGGGATCCAAACGAGAGCTCATCGCTATGTGGATCATTTGGGAACTCTTCTTTTCGAAGAAGCAAGAGGCATAGAAGCCGGGTTTGATACTCCACAAATATCAATATCCCGTGCCAAGTTACTTAACCTGATATTTTCTATGGCGAAGGACAAACAAGCTTTTCACTTTGGTTCTGCATTTTCTGGTGATTTTTTTAATAAAGCGGATTGGGCGGACAAACTGATTGTGGGGGCTGATGGCATTCACTCGGCAGTGCGGCGGGCATTATTCCCTGATACTACGGAATTAAACGCTGGGGGCATAATGCTCTGGAGAGGCATGACCATTATGCCGCGGTTGCTGGATGGCCGAACCATGATTATTGCTAATGATGAAAACGGGGTTCGTCTGGTTGCTTATCCTATGTCCAAATCGCATGATTTATGCGTAGAAAGCCTTGTCAATTGGGTCATTCTTGTTCCTATGTCATATGAGACACTGCCTGAGACAGCAATCAATCATTTCCAGGCGACAAATTTCCTGCTTGATCTACTTAAAGAATGGCATTTTGATTGGTTAGATCTACAAACATTAATCACCATGAGTAAAACAATTATGCGAACCGCGATGGTAGATAAGCAACCATTAGAAAAATGGAGCCATGGTCAGTGTGTTCTGCTGGGCGATGCTGCGCACCCGATGTTTCCGGTGGGGGCAAATGGTGCAACCCAATCTATTCTTGATGCAGAAACGCTTGCCTATGCTTTATATGACTATCCTGATTTCGAATCTGCAATCGTGGCATATGAATATGTCCGTATCCCTGCTGTCTCCAAAATTGTCATGGCAAATCGTAAAATGAATGAAAGAGATCTGATGCTCCAAAACCTTGCTCCCCAAGAGCGTGGTCAAGAAATTGCCATTACGACAACCAATTACGAAACCGAAACGATTAAGGAGATGTTCGGATTGACACCATATAAAAACTTGGGGCTTCTATGAACCTTCTAATAGGCACCCATTTCACTGTGCAACCCACCAAAACGTCGGTAATACGCCGTGGTGGGTTGAGGTAATTGGCCAATGGTCGTTTCGCAACGCTCACTGACGTAGCGTGTCGCAGCAAGGCCAATGTGCTGATAAATATTTATACACAAATTACGGGCAATTTGTCCTTCCCATTGTGCGGGCAACAGGGCATCAGGCAGCAGTGGATCGCGCAGAGCTATGCGACGGTAAAAGTGGATCAGCAGCAGGCGCAATTGGAAACAGCGTTCTGGTGTCAGGTCGGCCTCATGGCAATCCCGTAGCAGTGTCATCAACGGGCGGAAGGAAACAATAAATTCGTGATAGTGTTGTGATATCTGCTCCAGTGACCAATTGTTAGAGACGAGTTCTTTCAAGCTCTGTTCCGAACGGGGGTAGGGATAATCAGCACGGAAATAGATGACAGAATCGCTGGCGTTAAGCTCCCCCAACAGGGAAGGAATGTCTCTTTGGGAATGACTTGGTGCGGCGATCAGGGTGCTGTTAAATTGCGCGAACCCGAACCAGGTCAGCTCTTTTTTTAAACGGTTACGCTCGTTTTTGGCGGTGCCTTCCAGTAGCAGCAGATCCCACTTGCCATCCCATTCTGGCTGCTCATTGAGATAGATTTTATCCTCTGCGTGACGAAATTGATGCATTCCCCGCTCGGTGATGCGGTAATAACTGCGTCGCCCTAGTTTTTCTACTGTAAGCCATCCCTCTTTTTGCAGCCTGAATACGGATGTTCTCACGAAACGGTCACTAAACCCCATCGGTTCCAGCAAGAGGCTCAAACTGCCAAGCCAAACCTCACCGCCACGGTGATTCAGGGCGTCCCCATATAAGGAGATGATCAGCGATGTTCCGCTGACAGGCTGTGCATTGAGAGCGTGTTGGATAAAATCGTCAAGTTTATGTGCCATAGTTTCTGTGATCTGCTCAAAAGTGTGTCATGACATTAGCATAACTGTATCAATGGGCTTAATCGATACGCTTAGAGAAAACCCGTCGGAGAAACACACTGTTGGGAAAAATGCCATTGAAAAAAGTGCCACCGCCGTTTCCTCTCATTTAACTTGCGGTGGCAAAAGGCTATTCGCGCGGTCGGTTGTCGATTACCCTCACCGCTTTACCTTCTGAGCGTGGAATGACCCCACAATTGACGATACTGACATCGGTGCTAAGTCCTACCGTCGATTTTATGTGATGGCGCAATTGATCACAGAGGTTGCAACGTTGTTCGTGGTTCAGCAGATTTGGCTCTTTCAGTTCAACTTTGACTGACAAGCAATCATGATTGCCCTCGTGGTTGACTTCCAATTGGTAGTGCGGTGATAGTTCCTTGATGTGCATGATCTGTTCTTCTATCTGTGATGGAAAGACGTTGATGCCACGGATAATCAGCATGTCATCGGAACGGCCGGTGATCCTGTCCATGCGACGCATATTACGTGCTGTACCAGGCAATAAGCGTGTCAGGTCGCGGGTGCGATAGCGGATCACGGGCATGGCTTCTTTGGTCAGGGTTGTGAGAACCAGTTCTCCGGTTTCGCCATCTGCCAGGTTATTCAGGTTGTCAGGATCAATGATTTCCGGGTAGAAATGATCTTCCCAAACAGTAGAGCCGTCGGCGTATTCCAGTGATTCCATGGCAACGCCTGGCCCCATCACTTCGGACAGGCCGTAGATGTCCAATGCCTTGATACCCATGCGTGTTTCAATTTCAGTACGTAAGGCAGCTGTCCACGGTTCTGCGCCAAAGATGCCAATACGTAAGGAACACGTGCTGGCATCCCCACCCATTTGGTGCTCCAGCTCATCCAGTAAAGTCAGGCAATAAGAAGGTGTCATCATAATGATGTCAGGCATGAAGTCCATAATCAGTTTCGCCTGTTTTATGGTGTTGCCACCAGACATTGGAATGACAGTTGCTCCCAATCGTTCAGCACCATAGTGTGCCCCCAAACCTCCCGTGAACAGGCCGTAACCGTAAGCAATGTGAACTTTATCTTTGGCACTGACTCCGGCAAAGCGCAGACAACGGGCAATGATATTTGCCCACGTGTCGATATCCCGTTGGGTATAACCTACCACAGTTGGGCTTCCGGTCATGCCGGATGATGCGTGGATGCGCACGACCTGCTCCATCGGGACGGCGAAGGCATTAAAAGGATAGTGTTCCCGCAGATCTTGCTTGGTGGTGTAAGGAAATTTGGCGATGTCACTGAGTTGCTTAAAATCACTCGGATGGACACCTGCTGCATCAAATTTGTGGCGGTACAGGGGAGCGTTGTTGTAGGCGTGGTTGAGGGTCCATTTCATCTGGCTAAATTGCCACGCCTGAATCTCATCACGTGAAGCAAATTCAATGGCATCCAGAGGTTGTTCAGAGGGTTTTTTTAGGTTTTGTACGTTGTTGCTCATAGTTTCCTGTCCTTTTGTTGATTTGTTTGTAACAGGTTGCTTTTGTCGTTATGTGCACGTAGTGATATGCAGGTGTTGGTTAAGTCAGGTAACTGTGTATCAGTTTGTTGTTGTAAAAATGATCGTTGTGAAAATAGCTGTTATGAAACACGTTCAATAATCATGGCGATGCCTTGTCCCACGCCAATACACATGGTGCACAAGGCGTAACGTCCGGCATGTCGCTCCAGTTCAAGGGTGGCGGTCAGTGCAAGGCGGGCACCGCTCATACCGAGAGGATGTCCTAGTGCAATCGCCCCTCCGTTCGGGTTTACGTGCCCTGCATCATCCGGTAACCCCAGTTGGCGCATGACAGCCAGTGCTTGTGCGGCGAAAGCCTCATTCAGTTCAATAACATCCATTTGATTTAGGGTTAAGCCTGTGAGTTCCAGTACCTTGCGAATCGCAGGCAGTGGCCCGATCCCCATGATGCGTGGTTCAACACCACATGTTGCTGTTGCGATGATGCGCGCCCGTGGTGTCAGCCCTTGGCGTAGGGCTGCCGTTTCTGAGGCGATGATCAGTGCCACCGCACCATCGTTAACACCGGAAGCGTTACCCGCAGTAATGGTGCCGCCTGTACGGAATGGGGTTTTGAGCCGTTGTAATTGTTCGAGCGTCGTTTCTGGTCGGGGATGTTCATCCTGTGAAATGATCGTTGCGACGCCTTTTTTGTTGGCTGGAGGCAGAGTAACAGGGATGATTTCCTCGGCCAGTACGCCACGTCGTTGCGCTCTGGCGACACGTTGCTGGCTGCGCAGGGCGAAGGCATCCTGATCATCACGGCTAATTTTAAATTGGGCTGCCACATTTTCTGCCGTTTCTGGCATGGAATCTGTGCCGAATTGTTGTTGCATCAACGGGTTAATGAAGCGCCAGCCAAGGGTCGTATCAAAGATCTCAGCCTGTCGGCTGAAAGCGCTGTTTGCTTTGCCCATCACAAAAGGAGCACGGGTCATAGATTCAACGCCACCCGCCAATATCAGTTGAGCGTCGCCGGATTTAATACTGCGAGCGGCGAAGGCCAGTGCATCCAAGCCTGAGCCGCATAACCGATTGACTGTCGTGCCAGAGACCGAATTTGGCAATCCTGCTAACAATAGTGCCATACGTGCAACGTTGCGATTATCTTCTCCTGCCTGATTAGCACAGCCGAGGATCACATCGTCAATTTGTTCCCAATCCAATGTTGGATAACGAGTCATCAATGCCCGTAGCGGCAGGGCCGCCAGATCATCAGCCCGCAGGCTGGATAGCGCACCACCATAACGGCCGATAGGTGTACGGATACCATCACAGATAAATGCATGATTCATTATTGTTCTCCCTGACGATGTGGCTGGGTTTTTTCCACAGTATTGCCAGAAATAGGGTGACTGAGACGATAGGAGTAACCGCGGAAAAAAGCCACAACTTTGCTATTCTGGTTAATGATCTCCACGTCGTACAGGCCAGTATTTTTGCCTTGATGCCGAACAGAAGCGGTGGCGGTCAGTTGATCACCCACTAATGCCGGACGGATAAAATCAATGCTGCCGCTGGAAGCGACGGCTGCCCTCCCCTCGCTGTTACAGGCATAGGCGAAAGCCGTATCCGCCAGGCTGAACAAAATGCCACCGTGACAACTTTGATGACCATTGAGCATGTTGGGCACGATCTTCATACTGAGTCGGGCGAACCCGATATCGATATGCTCAATGTGCATTCCCATATTTTGGGCGCAGGCATCCTGGGCATACATGGCTTCAACGTGATGGCGAGCCAGTTGACTTGCCGCGTTATCATTATCTTGCATGGTCAACCCCTTTCTTGTGTTTTGGAGCCTGCTGGAGAGGGAGTTTGGTATGTCCCGCCGCGAGTTGGCGCAGCAAGGGCACTGGGCGGTAACGGGGTTCCCCATAAAACTTCTGCAAGTTTTCTAACGTACTGAGAATATGTTTCCAACCCAACTGTTCACCCCATGTCAGCGGGCCGATGGGATAATTCACACCATGGCACATGGCCAGATCGATATCTTCAGCGCTGGCGATACCTTTATTAACGGCATCCAATGCTTCGTTACACAACATAGCAACGGTACGCATGGTTAGCAGGGCGGGATAATCCGGCAGGAGAATAACTTGCTTACCGAGGGATTGCAGAAAACCGATCACCTTTGCTGTTTGTTGGGGAGTATTCTGGCAGGCGGCACTAAGAGTAATGATAGAAGCTAATTGGTGATTGGCAGAAAGATCAAATTGCACCACGGGCGCCCTGACTTCGTCGGCAATCTGTGCACTGGTTCTCCCTTTGGCCAGAATCAAGAGAATTTCATCAACCTGTAAAGTCGGGGAGTGGAATCGGTCATTTTTGCTTTCTTCGAAGATGATTCCATATTGCTGTAACTTAGGCTGTTGTAGCAGGGCAACAAAGTGTGGCAATGCTGCCCAATTTCCTGTCGCCTTGATCCGCACTGGCTGTTTTTGCGCTTTAGCGTGTTTCGGCTCTATTTTAGGCTGTGGCTGGGTTTCTTTTGTTCCACCGTTTTTTCTTATGCTGTTTTTTCCTTTTATATCATATACATATAAACCACGACCGCGTTTGCGTCCAAGATGATCGGCATCCACCAGCTCTTTTTGCAGTAGTGAAGGCAGGAAGCGGGGATCGTAATGGAAGGCATGAAACAGAGATTCGGTCACGGTATAGTTAATGTCATGGCCAATCAAATCCATCAGTTGTAATGGTCCCATCGCAAAACCGCCAGATTCTTTGAGGACGGCATCCAATGTGGCGGGTGTCGCAATCCGTTCTTCCAGTGCGCGCAGGGCTTCAGCATAGAATGGACGGGCGATGCGATTGACGATAAACCCCGGCGTAGAACGGCAAATCACAGGCTGTTTTTTCCAGCCAGTCACGAGGGTTTTGAGTGTTGCTACGGTTTGAGGGGCGGTTTCTAAACCTTGTACGATTTCCACCAGCTTCATTAGGGGGGCTGGATTGAAAAAATGTAGCCCTGCCATGCGCTGCGGGGTCGACAGCACACGGGCAATGGCGGTAATCGACAATGATGAAGTATTGCTGGCAAACAGGGTCTGGTGTGAACAAATGGATTCCAGTTGCTGGAAGAGATCCTGTTTCGCTTCCAGTTGTTCGACAATGGCTTCGATCACCAGACCACACGGTGCCAGCGCATGTAAGGCATTCACCTGCGTGATGCGTTGTAACAGGGTTTCTGTTGCACTGGCTTCAGCTTTGCCTGCTTCCACACGTTGATGCAGACGGGTGCGTAAATTGTCCAGTGACTGACTGACCGCTTCGCCATTGAGGTCAAACAGCAGGACGGAATGTCCTGCCTGAGCTGCAACCTGGGCAATGCCGATGCCCATTGTTCCCGCACCGATAACGGCTATGGGGCCGTGGAGGTGAGGCGTGGTCATGATCATTTCCCCTTGAACGTTGGCTGGCGTTTTTCAATGAACGCATTGACACCTTCACGGAAATCTTCGCTATGCCCGCACTGGCGTTGTAAATCTCGTTCGAGAGCAAGCTGTTGTTCCAGTGTATTGGTTGCGGCTGCATAGGTGGCTTGCTTGATACAGCTAAGGGCCAAGGTAGGTTGGGTAGCAAGGTGTAGGGCGAGCTTCTGGGTTTTCTCTTCCAACTCTTCTGGCTCAACGACTTGCCAGATCATTCCCCAATCCCGTGCTTGTTCAGCGCTGATTTTGTCGCCCAAAAGTGCCATCCCCATTGCCCGCGCTTGTCCAATCTTATGGGGCAGGAACCAGCTACCGCCAGAATCAGGTGTCAGGCCAATACGGCAGAAAGCCTGAATAAAACTGGCGGTACGGGAGGCGATCACAATATCACAGGCCAGGGCAAGGGAGACACCAGCACCCGCCGCCACGCCGTTGACGGCGCAGACAATGGGCTTAGGTAGGGAAGTCATACGCCGGATCAGTGGGTTGTAGTAGCGTTCAACAGATTGGCCGAGATCAGGGATACTGCCATCAGAAATGATGGCATTGCGATCATTTAAATCTTGTCCGGCACAGAAGCCGCGTCCGGCTCCGGTGAGCAGGATACTGCGTACGGACTTATCCTGTTCAGCAATATCCATTGCCTGACTTAATTGTTGGTGCAGTTCCTCGTTAAAGCTATTGAGGCATTCTGGACGGTTGAGAGTAATGCTAAGGACACCTGCTTGTATATCAGTCAGTACCGTTGACATGTTTTCCATCTATCAGAACCCCTTAAATGTTGGTTTACGTTTTTCCAGAAAGGCGGAGATGCCTTCCTGACGATCGGTTGTACCTGCCAAAGCAACAAAGTGTTGGCGTTCGGCGAGTAACCCTTGTGACAGACTTGTTTCTTGTGCGGCTTTGAGGGCTGCTTTGGCTGCCCGCAGTGCCAGAGGGGAAAATTCACTGATGCGTTGTGCGATCTGCTCTGCACGCTCTAATGTCAGAGCATCAGTGCAAACTTCGCTGACCAGCCCCGCCTCCAGGGCGCGATGGGCATCGATAGCCTCGCCGGTCAATACCATCTGGCCAGCCAATGCCTTGCCGACGCTGCGGATGAGTCGTTGTGTTCCCCCCGCCCCTGGCATCAGCCCCAGGGTGATTTCTGGCAGACCAAAACGGGCGTTTTCTCCACAAATCACCAAATCACAAGCCAATGCCAGTTCGCAGCCCGCGCCAAGTGCGTAGCCATTGACAGCAGCGATCAGGGGCTTGCTGATATTATTTAAACGTTGCCAAAGTTGTGGACGGCGATCAGTCATAGCTGTAGCAATGTTTTGTTGTTGTAGTTCTTTCAGGTCGGCACCTGCCGCGAAACAGCGCGCTGATCCCGTAATAACAATGGCTCCGGTTCCGTTATCCGTATCTGCGAGTTCCAATTGCTGCACGAGTTGTTCCAGACAATCATTACTGAGGGCATTACGCACTTCTGGCCGATTTAGGGTCAATGTGCGTACCCTTTGCTGCTGGTGGCATAAAATCCATTCCTGACTCATGGTAGTTCCTCACAAGCATATCAAGTATATGAAAGTGGCTAGACATCAAAATCGACAACTACGCCATCACCTTTCGGCCATGATTGGCAACTTAAGATATAACCGGCAGCCAATTGATCGGGTTCTAGGCTGTAATTGACCCTCATGTCCACTTCGCCGGATTTAAGCTGACATTTACAGGTAGCGCATACTCCTCCTTTGCAGGCGTAGGGTAAGTCTGCGCCCTGGCGCAATGCGGCATCGAGGATACTGTCATCTTCGGCGTTCATGGCAATGTTGAGGGTGCGACCATCCAGATGGATCTCAACGCGAGTCTCACTGCGTTCTGTGAGATTGGCAGGTCGGGAATTTATTGTGGCTTGTCCGGTATTGAAACGTTCACTATGGATACGCTTAGCAGGTATTCCCACCTGTTCCAGGGTAGAATGAGCGTCATCCAACATGGCTTCCGGTCCACAGAGAAAAGTATGGTCAAATTGGGTAAAATTGAGCAGGGTTTTGCCAATGTGGTTCAGGTGTTCAGTATCAATGCGTCCGTTAAACAGTGGGCTATCAGTGGATTCCTGACTAAACAGGTACAGCACCTGAAAACGGCTCAGGTAGCAATTCTTCAGATCGGCCAGCGTTTCTTTAAACATGACAGAGCGACTGGTGCGATTACCATAAATAAGCGTAAAAGTGCTATTGGGTTCTAGTGCCAGCGTACTTTTGATGATCGATAAAATGGGAGTGATACCCGAACCGGCGGCGATAGCCAGATAATGCCCCTGTTGGCCGATATTGGGGTGATGACCAAAATTGCCTTGTGGCTGCATGACTTCCAGCTCATCCCCGACTTTTAATTGTTGGTTGATGAAGGTCGAAAAGCGGCCTTGATGAATAGCTTTGACACCAATTTGTAATACATCATCCAACGGTGAGCTACAGATAGAATAGCAGCGGCGTAGTTCTTCGTTATTTATTTTCGCCTTGAGTGTCAGGTGTTGGCCAGGGTGATAGCAGAACTGTTTTTTCAGCTCAGCAGGAATATACAGGGTAACGACCACAGCATCCGGCGTTTCCCTTTCGATGGCGGCAATGCTTAAGTGGTGAAAGCCATGTGAGCGTGTTTGATGCAAAGTGGACATCTTCTACTTTCCTCTTTAAATGTGCACCTCGTTAAATGCATTTGAAATAATCAAACGGTTCCCAACAATCTCGACAGCGATAGAGGGCTTTGCAGGCAGTAGAACCGAATTCGCTGATTTTTTCTGTTTCATGGCTGTCGCAGTACGGGCAGATGATGGGGTTCATGTTTGCCGTTCTTTCGCAAGCTAATCCCTGGGGAGGGGCAATACCGGATTCTCGCAAGCGTTGTTTGGCATCTGCATTTATCCAATCGGTGGTCCACGCTGGGTTCAGGCTTACTTCAATATGCACCGGAGAAAAGCCTGCTTGTGCCAGAATTTCCTGAATAGTTTCAAGCAGGTATTCCGTCGCAGGACAGCCTGAATAGGTTGGGGTAAATGTCACCCGCCAGCCGTTTTGCAAGGACGTGACAGCTCGTATCATGCCGAGATCAGTAATGGAGAGAGCAGGAAGTTCTGGATCGGCAATTTGGTGCAGGCATTGCCAGATTTGATGCACTTCCGGCGGCTGTATCTCTGAATAAAAGTGAGTATTGCATAGCTGTTCCATGATTTTCCCCCATTACCCCCCGTTTTCTGACCGTTTTTGTCACCAGTTGCAGTTGGGGTAGGTGCGTTGCAGGTATTGCATCTCTGCCAACATGTATCCCAAGTGTTCCGTATGTAGTCCTTGTTTTCCACCTCGCCGATAAGGTGCTTCTTGTGGCATTTCTAGCGTAGCTTCGGTGAATGTTTCGTTGATGATTTGCCGCCACGGTTCATGCAGGGTGCGGGGATCAACGGCAATGCCTTCTTCTGCCAATTGCTGCTCTATTTCGTCGCAATGGAATAGTTCGCCGGTAAAGCGCCACAGTTGATTAACGGACTGTTGGATTTTTTCGTGACTCAGTTCTGTTCCATCCCCCAATCTGATCATCCAGCCTCGGCTAAATCGCAGGTGATATTCCACTTCCTTCAACGACTTGGCACTAATGGCGGCCAACTGGGGATTTCGACTTTGTCCCAGAGCCTGATGCAACAAGACGTGATAGGCATCGATAAAAAATTGGCGTACCAAGGTGTCGTTAAAGCCGCCATTGGGTTGTTCCACCAGCAGCAGATTGTAGAATTCGCGTTCATTACGCCAAAACGCCAGATGATCTTCATCCTGTCCTGAAAGAGTAGCTGCATAACTGAGGAAATGGCGTGCTTGTCCCAATAGGTCGAGTCCGATATTGGACAGGGCGAGGTCAATTTCCAGTTCTGGCGCATATCCACACCATTCGCACAGGCGTTGTGCCAGAATCAGCGGGGTATCACTCTGACGAAGTACATATTTGAATAGGGCATGGTTGGGTGATGAAATACTGTGTATATTCATATTCTCACCCCTTACATATTCTTGATGCCATCAGGGAGGGTGTAGAAAGTCGGATGACGGTAGATCTTGTCCTCCGATGGCTCGAAGAAAGCGCCACGCTCTTCCGGTTGTGAAGCCACCAGATAGATGGATTTCACTACCCAGATGGAGCAACCTTCATTGCGCCGAGTGTAGGCATCGCGCGCGTTTTCCAGTGCCATTTGATCATCTGCCGCGTGGAGGCTGCCGACGTGACGGTGCGCTAATCCCTGTTTACTGCGGACAAAGACTTCATACAGTGGCCAATCGGTATCGTTCATTGACTCCTCCTTCCGATGCTGTTCAGGTCACGCAAAGTATTAAGCCGCGCGATTTTTGGCAGCTATTTTTCTGGCATGAATAGAAGCCGCTTCGCGTACCCAGCTCCCGTTTTCCCAAGCCCGACGTTTGGCTTCCAGACGTTCGTGATTGCATATCCCCTGTCCTTTCAGTACTTGATAGAATTCATCCCAATTAATTTCACCAAAACGGTAATGCCCTGTTGTTTCATCCCAAGCCAGCTCAGGATCGGGAGCTGTCATACCCAGGGCTTCCAACTGGGGCACGGTGTTGTCGATGAATTTTTGCCGTAGTTCATCATTGCTGAATCGTTTGATTTTCCATGCCATGCTCTGGGCGCTGTTGGGGGAATCACTGTCATTGGGACCAAACATCATCAATGTCGGCCACCAGAAGCGGTTAATGGCATCTTGTAACATGGCACGCTGGGTTTCGCTGCCATTCGCCAGCACCGTTACCGCTTCATAACCCTGGCGCTGGTGGAAACTTTCTTCCTTGCAGATTTTCACCATCGCGCGGGCGTAGGGACCATAAGAGGCTCGGCACAAGGCAACCTGATTGACGATTGCCGCACCATCCACCAGCCAGCCAATCACGCCAACATCTGCCCAACTGAGGGTGGGATAGTTAAAAATCGAGGAATATTTCATCTTGCCATCCAACAATTTTTGGTAGATGTCCTGACGGGAACAACCCAGTGTTTCAGCGGCGCTGTAGAGATATAGCCCATGCCCTGCTTCATCTTGTACTTTCGCCAGCAATATGGCTTTGCGACGCAGTGTCGGGGCACGGGTGATCCAATTGGCTTCCGGTAACATGCCGACGACTTCCGAATGTGCGTGTTGACCGATCTGGCGTATCAGGGTTTGGCGATAGGCTTCGGGCATCCAATCTTTAGCCTCAATAGAGAGATCTGCTGCTATTTTTGCCTCAAAGCTTGCCTGAAGTGGATCAGTTGTCATATGCGACTCCATTATGATTCTTATTTTCTTATATAAAACATAAAAATGAATCACTTTTTATAACCACAAATCTACAAACTGATAACAAAAATAGCAAACACAAAAATTGTGTATTTGTCGTTCACATCACAATATGAATTTTAATTACTTATAAAACAATTGATTAATTATTTTTATTTAGCGGCGGGATAAATATTAACAAGTGATCAGGTACAAATGTTTGTATTTTGTTAATTATATGGGTGGTTTTGTCAATCATATATGTGATACATAAATGGCATTCCATTACTTAATGATTGTTTCATTGGTTAAATCGGTGGAGAAAAAAATGCAACAGTTAACGAGTTACATTTGTGGTGCTTGGGTTTATGGGCAAGGTGATCCCAGAACCATTCATCATGCAATAAGCGGCGAAGCTTTGTATCAGGTATCTTCAGAAGGTTTGCCATTGGCAGAAAGTTTAGTCTACGCCCGTGAAAAAGGGGGAAAGGCGCTGGCTGCGATGACGTTCCAGCAACGTGCGCAGATGATGAAGGCAGTTGCAAAACACTTGCTCGCCAACAAAGAAGCACTGTATGCCATTTCCACAGAAACAGGCGCAACCCGTGCGGATAGTTGGGTGGATATTGAGGGGGGCATAGCAACCCTGTTCTCGTATGCCGGATTAGCAGGGCGCGAACTGCCGGATGATACCCTGTGGCCGGAAGATGAGATGATCCCGCTATCTAAACAATCCCAGTTTGTGGCACGCCATGTGCTGACTTCCCGTCCCGGTGTTGCACTGCATATCAATGCGTTTAACTTTCCTTGTTGGGGGATGCTGGAAAAATTGGCACCAACATGGATGGCAGGCATGCCAGCGATTATCAAGCCTGCCACGGCATCCGCTCAACTGACACAGGCGATGGTGAGAATGATCATCGACAGTGGTCTGGTGCCGGAAGGGGTATTGCAATTGATCTGTGGTGGCATTGGTGATCTGTTTGATCATCTCGATTATCAGGATGCCGTGACGTTTACCGGCTCGGCACAAACGGGGCGGAAGTTGCGTGTCCATCCTCGACTGATAGAAAAATCCATTCCTTTTACGATGGAAGCAGATTCGCTTAACTGCTGCATTTTAGGCGAGGATGTGACACCTGACATGCCGGAGTTTGGCGTTTTCATCAAGGAAGTTGCTCGTGAAATGACGGTGAAGGCCGGTCAGAAGTGTACGGCTATCCGGCGCGTTATTGTACCTGCCAGCCAAATGGAAGCAGTCAAACAAGCGCTGCTCAAGCGGCTATCTGGTGTGGCAGTTGGTGATCCTACTGTGCCAGAAGTGCGCATGGGGGCGTTGATTAACCTGGAACAGCGTGATGAGGTGCAGGCGAGAGTCAACGAATTGCGCAATAGCGGCTGTGAGATTTTATACGGTGGTTCACTGGATAAATTGGTGCTGACAGGTGATAGCAACAGTAATGGTGCATTCTACCCGCTGACGTTGCTCTACTGCGCTGATCCAATGACCAATCAGGTGGTACACAGCACGGAAGCTTTTGGGCCGGTTGCCACATTAATGGCGTATCAGGATACTGAGCAGGCGATTGCATTGGCGATGATGGGACAGGGTAGTTTGGCGGGGTCATTGGTGACGGCAGATGAACAGATTGCAGTCCAGGTGATCAGAGCGACAGCGTGTGCTCATGGCCGTATGTTAGTGCTGGATGCCGCGGCTTCTGCGGAGTCCACGGGACACGGCTCCCCGCTGCCCATGTTGGTACATGGTGGGCCAGGGCGTGCTGGTGGTGGAGAAGAGTTGGGGGGCTTGCGTGCCGTGAAACACTATATGCAGCGCACAGCGATTCAAAGCAGCCCAAGTATGCTGGCAGCAATTGGCCGTGAGTGGGTGCGTGGCGCGAAAGTGAAAGAAGAGCCGATTCATCCATTCCGTAAGTACTTTGAACAAATTGAAATTGGTGAAAGTTTACTGACTGCTCGCCGGACGGTGACGGAAGCGGATATCGTGAATTTCGCCTGCCTGAGTGGCGATCATTTTTACGCTCATATGGATAAAATCGGCGCGGCTGAATCCTTGTTTGGCGAGCGCGTGGCACATGGTTATTTTGTTGTATCGGCTGCTGCGGGTTTGTTCGTTGATGGTGCGGTAGGGCCGGTGCTGGCTAACTATGGTATGGAAAACCTGCGTTTCATTGAGCCGGTCAAGATTGGCGATACTATTCAAGTTCGTTTGACCTGCAAGAAGAAGATTAAGAAAGTCCAGAAGGCGCCAGAAGATAAACCACATGGTGTGGTGATGTGGGATGTGCAGGTGTTGAATCAGGAACAACAGCCGGTGGCACTTTATAGCATCCTGACGTTGGTAGAACGGCAGCAAGGGGATTTTGCGGCTTAGGATAAGCGTTGTTAAGTCAAGGGAACAGAAGAGCCTGAGGGTATTTGTCAAAGGCAAGGGCAGCGGTAATCCTCAGGCTGTTTATTAAAGTTTAAATTCAGGCTGGATTTTATCGGTAGCATATGTGAGTTGTAACGTTCGGAATAATTTTTCCAATGTTGCTATTAAATACATGCTAAATATAAAAATGGTATATCTGTCTACTTATTTCTTTCTGACCAATATGAAGACCAGCGGGCAGCATCCAATCTCGTTTTAGATTGCGATAAGCAGAGCCAGCCGCCAAAATGGGGGGAGACTTCCTCAAGATGCGAGTGAACAGCGTGTTTAATCCTCTTCTAAAATTCTTGGGCCGGCCCCATCTTGTCCAAGAACATCATTCGGATTACGTAAAGGACATTCTGTTAATGAAAGGCATCCACATCCAATACAACGACCTAAATTATCTCGCAATCGGATGAGTTTTTTGATGCGCTGATCCAGAATATCCTGCAATTGTAAAGAAAACGTTAACCACTGTTCGGCTGTCAATTTACTATCAGGTGGAAACTGATCTAGTGCTTTTTTTATCTCTTTCAGAGAGATACCCGTGTTTTGTGCAACTTTGATGATCGCAATATAGCGTAATACAATCGAAGGAAAACGGCGTTGGTTACCTTGATTGCGTGAACTTTTGATTAACCCTTTCGATTCATAAAAGTGGAGGGCAGATATAGCAACTCCGCTACGTTTTGATACCTCTCCGATAGTTAATGCCCGATTAAAATCAATGGATTTATCTTTCTCCATATCTATAAACCTTAATTTAACTTTAGGTTTTATACTGCACTGCTTTTTTTATAATTTGAAAAAAGACAGTGCCTTTTCTCTGAAAATTATATGAGCCTTAGCAGGGGCCATAATCTCAGCGCCCCTCAGCGGTCACTTTAGTATAAATTCACTTTTTCATTTCGATAATATAGTAACAGCCATTTTCTGTGGAAAAATTCAAGCTGTAGATATTTGTAATAGATAATCCAGCCTGTTTTGCCATAAATTCAAATTCTGATTGATACCGTTTCCGGCCTAACAGAAGAGTATCTATATATAAATCAAATGACACTGCCTCATTTGGTTCTTTAATCATATCGATAACATATAAAACGGAATCTTCCCGCATTGCTTTCTGGCAATTTCTGAGAATATCAATGGCTTTATTATCTGGCCAATCATCCAAAACATTTTTTATGCTATAAGCATCATATCCTGATGGAATAGCAGAGAAGAAATTACCATTAATGAAAGTCATCCCTTCTGATTCTTGCTTGGTAAAATCATATTGATCCATAACGTGACATTGGATATGTGGATAATGCATTTTTATATTTTTTGCAAAAGAACCCACCCCGCCCCCGATATCAATAAATGAAGAAATGCCATTGAGAGGGATATGTTCAATAATATGTTTATTCATCTTATCAGTCATTTTTGCCAATAAATTATCAAAAATCGTTTTGATGGTTTTATTCTGTTCATGATTGAGATAATCAAAAAATGGCTCATGATGGGTAAGTTCAAAAGCAGATTTTTTATTCGTTTTGCTTAAGGAGGCACTGTATTGTGACCACGCTTTCCAGAAGGCAGGATCTAATTCGAACTTTATATATAATGTTTCAAAGCTATTTGGATCACTGAGTGATGCCCATTGTTCAGTGAGGTAAAATTTATCATCTTTTTTGGTTAACACATTTAGTTTTTGCATGTAATTCAATAGATTATGGAATCTATCTTGATAAACATTGCATAGCTGAGCAATTTGTTCCACGGTTTTGCCATCTTGGGTACTTAAGTATAATGGTGCTTTACTGTCTACAAAAGCATATAGTGCATTCGATTTACGATAGGCAGTAACCATTTCCAATGACATTATTATTCTCCTTATTCAAATTTTTAAATAATTTGAAATACATTGGGTGTTTTTATTTTAAATTTTATGATTGTTTTTCATTTAAAAATGGAAAGGATGCAAATGATTCACCAAAGTAACAAAAGCATCCTGATTATTTTTTTCCCTGGTTAATGGGCACACTATAAAACCTCAAGATAACTTGAGGTCAAGTAATATTTATCTAACTACATCTAATATTTTTTGAATGGAATTCTCTGGATAAAAATGGTGTGTCTGTATACTTGTTGTTTATCCATTAGCATTGTTTTTAACTATGCTATTTACCATTTGGGCTGTGCCCTTTTATTTCAATTGGCAGCTTTCCCGTAAAATGCGTATTACGGTATTTGCGCCGCTACGGTTAGGATTGATGCGGATCATGCGTTGTTCCAGTGTGGGATCTGTCTGACGGAAGGTGTCGGAAATGCGGTAAAATAGTGGTGGGATTTCAAATTTGGATTCTGCACCTACCGGATAAGGTAGTGCACCGAGTATATGGGCTGTGGCGAGTACTCTTTCTGCAATGGGATCATGAAATTCTACGAGTAACACTTTTGATTGTGCGTTGGCGAGAAGGGCTTGTTTTACTTGTGGCAACTCTCCCTGATTCAAACGAGTCACCAGTTCGTTATTCACTTCGGCCTGTACGGCGTGCATAACGGGTGCGAATACCATGCCACGAAGGGCTTCCATTGCCTGATAACCTTGTATCTGGCAGCCACCGGAGTACATGCTGTGGCGTAGATTATCAATGATTGCCTGCTTTCCTACAATTAACCCAACGCCTTGTGGTCCCAATAATTTGAAGCAAGAGAACGTGGAAAGGGTTGCGCCATATTGACAACCGATATGTGCCACTTTCATCGCCGCGTAGTTATCATCGACTAATGAAGGAATGTCATATTGATTCAGGGTGCTGATAACCTCTTGCAGGGAATAACTGTCAAACATTTTCTGGCGTGTATGTTGAATAAGGCTGGCTGCGGGTTGGTATTGCTGAATGGCGGCTACAATTTGCCCTGTGTGGTTGAAATCTGCCTGAACGACACGAAGTCCCATTTGTTCAATTGATGCCTTGGTTGTGGGATAAATCGGTGCATTATGTACAAGTAATGTTGAATTGGGGCTGACCAAAGCGGCCAGCCCCGCACGTAATGCGCCCGTTCCTGCTCCATTGACAAAAGCGGCGGTTTCAGCACCAAAAAACGCTGCAATCACCGCTTCAATGCGTCGGGTCATCCGTGGTTGGTGAAGATCTGGGACCAAGCCCAGATCACCTTGCGAAAGAAAATCAGCACCAGGAAAGTGACGACAGATAATATCAACCAACTTGAATTGTTGCTGTTGCGCTTGTGCCATCGTCATGCTTTGCAATGGATAGGTTTTCATTTTCTTATTTTATTCCCAGCAGAAAGAGCAAGTTTGCCAGAATGCCCACAATGATTGTTGCTATTGGGCCGATAGCCATTTCCACTAAAGGACGTTTGGATGTACGGTTAAGCAGATAGATACCTGCTACGATCATAAAGCCCATGCCCGGCAGAATAGCGTTGGAGGCAATCATCGCACCAACCAGCAAGGCCACTTCGAGCATTTTGGTGATCGCGGTACGAATATGTCCGCTGCATGCTTTCACCCCAGGGTATTTATCCAACCAGATAGCGATTTTTGCCAGTAGCTGGATTTCAATGAACATGGTGATGCCGCCTGCGACAAAGGCAATCCACGGATTGTTGGTTGCCAGTCCTGCCACAAACACAAATTTCATGCCATTTGGGCTATAAACGCCTGTGGCTATAGCCGTCGTGCCCACTAATGGGATAAAGCTGATGGCACGTGCCAGTGCTACCAGCAATGCATTGGTCTGTTCACCTTGCGCCATGAGTTGCAGGGAAACAGGCCCTTCCGCCAGCAGGCTAAAAGACATGGTGGCGGCACTGGCGGTGAGGCCGCCGCACAGGATTAGCAGCCATTTATTTTTCTGGATACGTTCTATACGGGTGGAAAATAGGCCGACTAAGACTTCGTTGGCGCCTTTTTGCTCCGCTGACTGCGTTGGGCGTTCACGCATTGCAAAGTAGAACATGGCAATCATCGACAGCAATAGTGCAGCTCCGTTAGGGTCAATGCTGACGGGTTTTTCGATCATCCCTCTAAAGCTCAATGGGCCAATGGCCTTGGTTGCCAGATAGCCGACCAGTGCGGTGAACATGACCAAAAGCCCTTTGCGATAGCCATATTGATAGCCGACGACCATCGCAGGAAACAAGGCAAAACAGGCCACAATCGGATCGCCCACTTTCTTGAGGTCATTGGTGAAATTGACAGGCAACATGGCAAACAGTTCCACCACCGAACGCAGCCCAGCCAGCAACGCGATAGCATATAAGGCACCAATGATGCCAGAGGCGATAAAGCCTCTCCGGCTGTTGGCACACCAAATCCCGATCATGTCTGTACCGAGTAACAGGCTGTGAACCAAGACAATTGGGGCGGTGAGTGAAAAGGGAATGCCAAAACCGACAACCAAACCAATGCTCAGTGCGAAACTGGTTGCGGCAAGCGCTTTGCGGCTCATGCGACCTTCAAGGTATTCCGGCAAAAGTGGGCGCAAGCCATCGTGGAAAACAGCGATACCACGGTTTGCCATCATAGCGGCAATGGCGCCAATGGCTGCCAATAACCCTGCCTTAAAAGGATCGACTTCCATCAATCTCAGCAGGAAATTATGGAAATGTTGCATGATTGCCTCCTTACAGTGAGATGATGGTACTGATGATCACAGGCAGGACGATATCAATATCCTGGCCTGTAAAACCAAATGCCTTCTTGCCTGCTTTCACATGGGCGATGATCTCGTCATTAGACAAGATTTTTCCCGGCATTCCGATGGTGGCACATTGATTTAGTCCAATAAGAGCAATTGCCATTGCCAGCGCACCTCCACCACCCGTATTGCATGCGCCAAAATAGTAATCCGCTTCGCCATTTTTAATTGCCATCGCCGCGTCAATATCATTCATGATGGTAATAGCAGTGGCTTTATTGCCTGCCAATTGACGAATACCTTCGGCTATTGCCTGTTTCTCTATTTGTCCACCAATGACAAATCTCATGCTGTTATCTCTCTCTTTGTATCTTCATATCGGATTGCTTTTTGAAAAAGCGATGTTTTTAGAATTAGCTTATTTTAACTTTCTGTTTTATATGTTTATTTTTTATTTAATCTTGCCTTGGAAAAATTGTGCAGGATTATCACGCAGCATTTGGTCTATCTGTTTTTGGCAAAAACCAGCTTCCAGTAACATGGGAACGAATACGGTTAGCAAGTAATCGAAGCCATTTCCTCCATTGTTTTTCAAATGAGATCGACGCGTGATATCTTGGGAAAGCATGACCCGATCAAGTAGCCGACGCTTGGCAACTTCTTGCAACATGGTAATGCGTCGACTGTCGGGATAGTAATTATTCTTGCCGATTGTATCGAATTGTACCCATGCTCCGGCCTCTAGCAGCGGAATAATGGTGTCCAGATTATCTCTCAGATCACAATGACCGATAGCCACATATTCAGGGGAAACGCCAAACTCCTTTAGCAGCGCCAACTGCTCACGTCCCATTGTGCTTAATGTGGTGTGGGTGGAAATGGGACAGCCTGTAGCCTGGTGTGCCAATGCCGCAGCGGTGAACACCTTTTGCTCATCTTTCGTGATTTGATCGAGACTAGAACCAATTTCTGCAATTACCCCTGCTTTTAATGCGGTGCCATCAATGCCAATTTCAATTTCAGCGATCATGTCATCGGCGATAGCCTGTACACTTAACTCTCTGAAATGAGCAGGGAAGAATGGTTGTTTATAGTAGCCCGTCGAGGCAATGATATTGATACGGGTATCACGCATCAGATCCAGCAGAAAAGCTGCGTTGCGACCCATGTAACGATTGGTCATCTCCACGATGTTTCTTACCCCAAGGATGTAGAGGTGACGAAGTTCTCCTACGATCAGATCGTATTGATCCAATCGACAATCCAGGTTTCCTTTCACATCAGAGAGATCGATATGCAAGTGCTCATGTACATAGGTATAGCCTGAAACATCAATCAAGTTATTTGCCTTTATTGCCAAACGGCCGGATCATGCGGTAATTCCGTTATAGCGGAAATAATATTATTTAATGATGGAATGATCTTATTTGTAATACCCTTATTGGGGGATTAGTTAGAATAACCACTATTTTTCCAATTTCCTTGACTGTCATAAATACCTTCAAGTTTTGGAGAGCCAGATTGAATACCTGAAATAAGGGCAACATCGCTGCGCGTTGTGAAAATCTGAGGGCGAAAACACATGATCACTGGGCTACCAATAGGGTGAATGCCTGCCAATGGAAGATGGTAGTCAATGCAAGGTTCACCCAGACGCAGTATGCGTACTTTTTTAGCCGGGATGATACCAGAAGGGATGGTGCGTTCAGGAAGAACCAATGCATGTTTCATATGCCCGCGTTTATAATATCCGCCACCATAGCAGTAACTATGACCATCATAGTGATGGGAAACTTCTGTGAGATAGACCATCGCAATATGTTCCGGCTCTCGGCCGCAGACATTGGCGGGGATGGTTCCGGTCAAAGCATGTCCTGGTTCCAGGTGGGTGGCACCATATTTGGCCAGTAATGGTATGGTGTTACAGCTTGAGGCCGCCGGAGCATTGATTTGTGAAAGTTTGATGCCGAGTTGTTCCAGTCGGTTCCGCGCCCGAATGAGGGTGAGCAAATTGGTGGTGGGTAAGGTTATTTGATACCGTGAATCCCATGACAGGCAAGGAAAATGCGTCAGCCCACTCAATTTTATGCCTGGCATGCGCTTTAAGGCATCGACGACGGTGTCTAGGTCATTAAAGGTGATACCTGCTTCTTGGCCGGAAAAGGTGATATCTCGTTTATCAAATATTTTCAGCATGATGGGCTGAATTCGCCCCAATTTTTCCGCAATATCCGAAATGGTTTGGGCTTTTTCAAGGGAAAACACGGTAATGATACCTGGACTGTGTTTGAGCATGGTCTCTATTAAATGGGTTGGTGTCTGCACCAAATGACCGATGTGGCACAGTGGAATACCATGCTGGCTTAGGCTATAGGCTTCCCTGAAATCAACAGCCACGACACCACGATAACCGAGTTCAAGCAATTTTTGGGTCAGCCATGGGTTACGTCCAATTTGTTTGGTCATCAAATAGAGCTCAATGTCATATTGCTCTGCAGCTTGCAGCAAGCGTCGGCCATTGTCTAAAACCTGATCGACATCAATGATGTAGGTATCTGGCAAGATTGCACCTTGTTGCCAAAGGTCTTTTGCAACTTCAATCAATTTGGGGTTCTGTTTTTTTAATGCCTCAATAAACATAGGGATCCCTTCATGGCTGCAAAGCAGCAAAGCTGTGTGAAATCAAAATTTTTTGCAGGTAAATCTTCATTTTTTTGAATATTTTTTATGAGAATCAAAAACTAACCTCTTTCGAGTGAAAATATTAAACCATATAAATTTACCAACAGATAGCCTTCCTCATTGGGATGTAAGGCTACGGTAAATTTTTTGATTAGAGAGTGATGCATTGTGAGTAATTGATCGTAGTATTCAGATTGCTCGAGTTTTGCCAATATTTCTTTATCCAATGGGGCTACTCTTTCACCACGGCGTGAGCGCATGAAAGCACTTGCCATATGGGTAAGCGCCATTTCGCCTTGTGGATGACGGATAGGGATGAGCCAGATATCTTCCAGAACATGCACAACTTCCAGCATGTTATCGTAGATATCTTGATCGATAACGCCACCTTGTAGCAGGATAGTTAGCCGTTGTTCTATCATTGCTTTTTGTTATACGTAGGTGTTAATCAACAGTCTATTTTGGTTCAATAAACGGGTTCGATGGTGCCTGCTACTACGTTTTGTTGATGGGTCAGCAATAGATCCCGATCAATCATAGTATGCAGGAGTTGCTGGATAGGGATATTATCCTTGCGGGTAAGGATAACGGCTTCAGAAGCCTTGATAAAACACTCACTGTTGTCAGGGAGTTGGGTCATCAGGCCTTGTGCTATGAGTTCATGGCCCTGTCCAACGTTCCAGATGGCCGCATCAATATGGCCTTTTATGATTTGATTTAGGCATTCATGATAGGAGACCTCGACCAATTCAATCTCTTTGTCAGCAAAGTATTGTTTTGTCATTATTTTTTGGTCTGCTGAGGTGCTATCTAACCCAACGCGACGAATTGATTCCATTTCGCCATTGCGAAAGATTAACCTATGCCTGTCCGTATAACTTTGTGTCCCTAGTGAAAGCGCAATATATAGATCTTTATTTTCTGGGTGCTGCTCTGCGGCAAGTCTTGATGTTACCGCTAAGTTGTAAACACCATTCAGTAAACATTCAATGCGGATATCTGAGCCACGCATGTGTGCAAAGTAAAAGGGAACACTTGCACACAATGCTTTTAAACCACTTGCCAGCCCTTCATAAGCACGGGTATACGGGAGCGGCATCGCACAAACCACATTGCCAATATCGGCATACTGCAACAGTAATTTGTGGTTTATCTGTACAAGAAAGCTACCACTGCGACCACGACGCTTAATTCCAACCACCTGTGCCTGTTCAAGAGATTTTAATGCTGCTTGCATCAAACCCACGGACAATCCACATTCTTTAGCCAATGATTCTATGGTTTTCAGGCGGTTACCGCATTGTTCAGAGAGGAGGTAACGAGCCAGAAATGACTGTGCGATCCCCTCTTTCTTAATGAATGTTTGACTCATCATTACAAGTTCTTATCCATTCTCATTTATATTCATAAAATTGAACATAAATCGCAATAAGCGAATTAAAGAAAAGAGATTAATATCACAATTACAAAAAAAATGAAAATTTAAAAAATAATAAAGTTTAATATTATCAGTATTTTGAATATATATTTTAATTTTGCATTGAAGATATAAAAATTGCCATCATGGGAGAATATAGGGCAGGTGAGGGTATTATCTATGCCCGCTCACTGTATTTTTCTGTATAGATGGTGATTTTTGCTATACTATTTATCACGCTACAGAATAATTAGGCTATATTCTGCACGTTATCCTTGCGTGAATCAATAAAATATATTATGGAATGTATCTTATTTAAGATCATTAAAATTTAGCTGATTCTGTTGTTATAACCAATAATAAATTAGGTTTATATTTTAAGTTGTTTATTTATATATACCTAATAAATTTCTAATTGCTGGAGCAATCAGATTGTTTTTAGAAAGATGAAAAATATATAAATTAAAAGTTGCTGGAGTTACAGAGTCTGCGGTCTAGACTTTTGATTTACGAATTGGATAGCTTCTTAGTCATTATATGCATAATACTTTGCTGTTTTGCGCTGGAAAAAATAATATCTTTTTGTCGCTTTAGCCCCTTTCTGATAAGTGATCGCCATATTTTTGTCTGGTTAGTTTTGGCATCAGGTAGAGCTTATGTAAATAAATGCCAGTAAAATCTTTATCAGGAACAGGTTGGTTTAAAATTATTTTACTGAATCCAACAATGTTGGCATAGCTTGTATTTTGGGGAGTAATTATATTTGAGCCAATAGCATGCTGGGATTCAGCAATAAACCATTTATGGTCGGGAGATTGTAATGAAGTCAATATTTTCTCTATGGAACATTCTCCCGCAATATATTCTTCCAGTTCATCTTGGTCATGCCATAAATAAGAAAAGTGAAAACGATAGCTTGTTTCCAGTAGCCAGGATAGTCGTGTAGCGTCTTTTATCGTTGCATCCCGAATCGTTAACATGGATATCTCCCAATTTGATTTCTAACATACTATCACGGCGACAAAAATATGTGCATTAAATAACCAGTTGAATTAAATAAAAAATAAGGAAATTGCGATGGAAAATAGGGATGGTTGATTTCGAAAGTTTATGGTCGTTTGCGGATGTTGATGAGCGAGAAAAAACTTATATGATAGAAATAAATCAAAATGAAAAATGGCGATAATTTCTATCGCCATTTTCAAAATCAATCTTGCAATTAAGCGGCTTTGGCGTTTTGTGCCAGCCAGTCAGCTACACGCTGTTTTTGTTCATCAGTGAGCCACATACCCAGTTTGGTTCGGCGCCAGATAGCATCATCTAGCTCGATTACCCATTCGTGTTTAACCAAATAACGCAGTTCAGCTTCATACAAATTATGACCGAAACATTCACCGAGATCGGCCAGCGCTTCTGCGCCTTGCAGGATGAATTGGCTGTTGCTGCCGTAAGTACGAGCATAACGCAGTGCTATGCCTTCTGGCAGCCAGTTATAACGCTGACGCAACAGACGTGCATAACCATCGCGATCACAGCCTTCCAGCTCACTACCCGGTAACTTGCCATTTTTGGTCCATGCCTTGCCCGCGTTAGGGTAGTATTGCACCAGTTTATCCATAGCGTGTTCAGCCAGTTTACGATAAGTTGTTAGCTTACCGCCAAATACGGAGAGTAATGGCATCTGGCCTTGCTCATCCTGAACATCCAGTGTGTAATCACGGGTGATCGCTTGTGGTGAATCGGATTCATCATCACACAGAGGACGAACGCCAGAGTAAGTCCAGACAACATCATCGCGACCAAGTTGTTTCTTAAAGTGGTCGTTATAGACTTTTAGTAAATAGCCGATCTCTTTATCGTCAATTTTGACTTCTTTAGGATCGCCTTTGTATTCAACATCCGTCGTGCCGATAATCGAAAATTCATCATTCCATGGAATAACGAACACGATGCGATGGTCTTCATTTTGCAGAATATAAGCCTGCGGTTCATCGTGAACGCGAGGCACAACGATATGACTGCCTTTGATCAGACGGATGCCATAAGGCGATTTCAGTTGCAGACCGTTATCAAAGAAATTTTTCACCCACGGGCCGGTTGCGTTAACCAAACCTTTCGCGCGCCACGTATTGGTTTCGCCAGTTTTGAGGTTTGTGGCTTCAACCATCCAATAGCCATTTTCTCGCCATGCACGGGTTACCTGGGTGCGGGTACGTACTTCACCGCCGTGTTTCTGCACTTCCTGTGCGTTCAGAACCACCAGACGCGCATCGTCAACCCAACAGTCGGAATATTCAAAGCCACGGGTGATAGATGGTTTCAGTACCGAGTTTGTGCCAAATTTCAGCCCCTTACTGCCTGGTAAGCTAACGCGTTTGCCTAAGTTATCATACAAGAACAGGCCAATGCGGATCATCCACGCTGGGCGTAAGTGTGGTTGATGTGGCAGGCGAAAACGCATCGGGAATGCAATATGGGGAGCCAGTTTTAAAAGCACTTCACGTTCTGCCAGTGCTTCACTGACCAAACGAAACTCATAATGTTCCAGATAGCGTAAACCACCGTGGATCAGCTTGGAGCTGGCAGACGAAGTTGCACTGGCCAAATCTTGACCTTCCAACAGTAGGACAGAAAGTCCCCGGCCAGCAGCATCTGCCGCAATACCAGCGCCGTTAATTCCGCCGCCGATTACAATCAAGTCTTTGGTTTCCATCGCATCCCCTTTGAAATGTTCGAAACAGTTCTTTAATGTTCGTTTTCGCTCAAGAATTGTAATCAAAAATTCATCAGTCGCCAACCATTAACTCAGAAAAATCATATTCACGTGATAGAAGTAACAAAACCTTATTATATACATAAGATTAATAAGGATTTTTGGGGATACAAATTTGAGGGGGAAATATTAGTGGGAACTAACCCCACCAGAATATCAGGTGGGGATATTATTGCAGCATTCTACCTAAAAAGTGGTTAGCACAACTCCAGCTTAACGTTATGTTGTTCGATAATTTTCTGGACGCCGGAAGGAGGTGCTTTATCAGTGAACAAAAAATCAATCAGGTTCATGTTACCAAGATTCACCATGGCATTGCGGCCGAATTTTGAATGATCGGCAACCAGCATGACACAGCGGGAGTTTTCGATAATGGCACGTTTGGTACGAACTTCGTGGTAATCGAATTCCAGCAGTGAACCATCACTATCAATGCCGCTGATCCCAAGAATGCCGAAATCAAGACGGAACTGGGAAATAAAGTCTAGCGTTGCTTCACCAATGATGCCGCCATCGCGGGAGCGTACTTCACCACCCGCTAAAATCAGGCGGAAATCTTCTTTACCCATAAACAGAGTTGCGACGTTGAGATTGTTGGTGACAATCCGTAAATCGCGATGGTTGAGCAGGGCATGTGCTACAGCCTCTGGTGTTGTTCCAATATCGATGAACAGGGTTGCGCCGTTTGGAATTTGGGTGGCAACTTGTTGTGCAATGCGGGCTTTTTCATCCGACCACATGATCTTGCGGTCATGGTAGGCTGTGTTGACGGAGCTGGATGGCAAAGCGGCTCCGCCGTGATGACGCTGGATTTTATTTTTATCTGCGAGATCATTTAAATCACGTCGAATAGTTTGCGGGCTAACATCAAAATGTGCAACCAGCTCTTCAGTGCTGACATAACCTTGAAGGCGCACCAGCTCGATTATTGCATCATGTCGCTGAGTTTGCTTCACAAAATTCCCCTAATATATGCATAGATGGATTATAGTTGGCCAAAATTATCGCCTTTCTATTTCAAGCCGATGCTGAAATTTGAAACCTATTGGGGCTTATTTGGCATTTTTTGGTTTTTTTGTTTACGCAAATTATCCCATAACCCCATTAATAACCCGATGATTAATCCTGCAACATGGGCGGCATTGGCGATGTTTAATGAAAATAGATCGAAATAGCCTACCAACAACCAAATGACAGAGATGGCAATTAACCCTCTGGGAGCACTGATCCCACGTTTTGGGGAGATTTCACCTGTTAGCCAAACATACCCGATCAGTGCGTAGACGACACCGGATAACCCCCCGAAATCAGATCCGCTGAATAATGATTGTGCCCAACTACTGAAAATTGCTGACACTATCGTGATTTCAAACAGTTTGCAGCCCCCAATCTTTCGCTCTACCTGGCTGCCGAAATACCACCATAAGGCAAGGTTAAAGAGCAGGTGTGTCAGAGAGAAATGCAATAGAGCCGGGCTTATCCAGCGCCATAACTCCAGATATTGATCACTGTTGGTTGGCCATGCTAACCAGTTCATAACATCCGGTATGCCTGCCATTGCCATCCAGAGGTAAACGAGGATGCAGAGCAGGGTTATGGCAATAGTCAGTGGGCCTGACTGGCTTTTGAGCGTACTCAAATTCAGATTGTTATGATACTTGAAGACGCTGACAGATTTACCTGTTTGCCAACTGGCAGCTTGATAGCGTTCATTGAGTGGATCGTGAGCAAAGTGGCGAAGTTCCTCTTCAACCTGACTGAGTTGGCTATCATCCTTTAACCAGAGTTCAACTAATGGTGGCTCATTGGTGGGCCGCATGGTCAAATGAATGCCCTGCGTCGCCATATAATCAATAAAGGCCTGAGCCAGCCGAGGATTAGATATTGAGGTTATATGGATCATTGCTCGTCTTATCTCTGCCTTAGGTTGAAGTTAATTGCACTGGGGTTAATTGCATTAGAATCAGTGCGTTAAAGGTTTATTGAGTATGAACAGCGTGAGGATAGTCTCTTTGCCAGACTTCAAAACCGCCATTGACACTATAAACGGTCTCAAAACCCATATTGATCAGATACTGGGCTGCTCCTTGACTACTATGGCCGTGGTAGCACATCACCATGACCGGTTGGTCAAAATCCGCTTCCTGTAGAAGGCTATTGAGCGTTTCATTTGTCAGGTGAAACGCACCGGTTGCGTGTCCGGTATGGAAGCTTTGTGGATCGCGGATATCAACTATGACTGCGGTTTTATCGAGCCAATGCTGGTAAGCCTGTTCAGGCGTTATCGTTTGAAAATGGTCCATAAATACTCAACGTAGTTTCCTAAATTTTCATTTCTTATTAGTCGTCTGGTATGACCTGACTGCCTTCCCAATATAACGATTGGGAAGGCGTATAAGTATAGAGATAGAAAATGTTAGAACAGAAAAATGGTTAAAAATTGTCAAAATAAGAATGAAAAATCAGTAATATGAATGTTCACCGCGCTGGTGCTCAGTCAGATCTTTCACGCCTTTTAATTCCGGGAATATCTGTAATAACTGTTTTTCGATCCCCTCTTTCAGAGTGACATCGACCATTGAACAGCCGTTACAGCCACCGCCGAATTGCAGAATAGCATAACTTTCATCGGTGATTTCCATCAGGCTGACACGACCACCATGCCCTGCCAGTTGTGGATTGATCTGCGATTGCAGGACATATTCAACACGCTCAATCAGTGGGGCATCATCCGCCACTTTACGCATTTTAGCGTTCGGGGCTTTCAAGGTCAGTTGGGAACCCAGTTGATCGGTCACAAAATCAATGACAGCTTCTTCCAGAAAAGGTGCACTAATTTCATCAACATAAGCAGAGAGTTGATCGAACTTCAATTCGGTGTCAGTAGCTTCAACAGCATCCGGTGGGCAATAGGAAACACCGCATTCAGCGGTCGGCGTTCCTGGATTAATAACAAAGACGCGGATCTGTGTGCCCGGTTCTTGATTTGCCAGTAGCTTGGCAAAATGTGCTTGCGCTGCTTCAGTAATATTAATCATGTCATTTGCTCAATAGTTGACTGTTCTAGTTGGTTATAATACGCCCATTTATAAAGGAACTACAAGGTTCGGCATATTGCCCAAGCCTGTACAGAGCGGGCACCAGCACGAATCATCAACTGTGAAGCTTCATGCAGTGTTGTGCCCGTGGTGATCACATCGTCGAAAATCGCGACATGTTGATCGGTAAAATCGCCCTGTAATTGAAAGGCTTGCTTAAGATTCGTTCTTCTTTGGGCGGCAGATAAGCCCCGCTGCGTGAGTGTAGCACGTGAGCGGCGTAAAAAATCGGGTTGATATGGACATTGCAGCCAACGTGATAGGGATCGGGTAATGAGTTCAATGTGATCGAAACCACGTTGCCAGCGTTTTCTGCTGTGCAGAGGAATACCCAGTATGCGATCTGGCTTATGCCAGCGGCCTTCACGATAGCCTTGCAACCAATGCAGCAGGAACAAACGTGCCAGCACTGGTGCGAGTTGTGGGGTACTGTAATATTTGTATCGTTGAATAAGCTGGCTTAATGGTGGGGTGTAATCCGTAATGGCGATCAAATATTGCCACGCAGGGGGATGCTTTACGCATCGCCCACAGGGAAGGTTACCGGATTCAGAAGGCAGTGCACAGCGTGGACAGACATGTTGCAGCCGCCTTAAGTGACAGTGGCAGATGTAGCAGATCCCATGATGGGCAAAATACAAATTTTGATGGCATAGCCAACAGTATCCAACCATTGTTAGCATAGTTTCCTTCCTTGGTGACAAATAAAGTGAGAATAACAATGAATCAGTTGTTTTGGCAGACAATTAGCGATGCACCACGTGATCTTGTGATGCTGCACGGATGGGGTCTAAACGCTGAGGTTTGGCGTTCAGTGGAAACGCGATTGGCTTCGCATTTTCGTTTGCATCTGGTGGATTTGCCGGGTTATGGGCGTAGCCAAGCGTATTCGGCTATGTCATTGACGGACATGGCAGATATTGTATGGCAGCAAGCGCCAGTAAATGCCTTGTGGCTAGGTTGGTCTTTAGGCGGATTGGTGGCTAGCCGGATTGCTTTGGATCATTCGGCACAAGTTGCGGGCTTGATAACCGTAGCTTCTTCGCCAAGATTTAGTGCTGATGGCGACTGGCCGGGGATTAAGCCAGAGGTCTTGAAGGCATTTGAGCATCAATTGAGTGCTGATTTTCAAAAGACTGTCGAACGTTTTCTGGCTTTGCAGACCTTGGGGACAGACAGTGCACGGCGGGATGCCCGTGTATTGAAATCAGTGATCCTGAACCAGCCGATGCCGACAGTCGAGGTACTTAATGCCGGTTTGGAAATCCTGCGCATTGATGATTTAAGAGAAGAATTGTCCCAACTTCAATTACCTTTCCTGCGTCTATATGGTTATCTTGATGGTTTAGTACCGCGTAAGATTGCTTCACAGCTTGACAAGGCATGGCCACATACGCATTCCGTTATTATGCGCAACGCTGCCCATGCCCCTTTTATTTCCCATCCTGATGAATTTGTTGAAGTATTAACGAATTTTGCTTCTGATATTGGATGGTAATTATCGATAACTACTCTCCCTCTCTGGCGTTAGCACATAAACTATGGATAATCTGAGCAATAGTAGGGAGGGATCTTAAACGATAAATCCGGTCATAAAAACAAACATTGTAATGATTTTGACATTACAATAGTGAGTGGCATTCTTAACCACAACTCATTCACTCCGAGGTGAATTATGCAATCAACAAAACGTGACACATTGAATATTCGTATCAAACCAGAAATTCGGAATCTGATTGCAGCGAAGAGGAATCGGACGGGCATTGGTGAAAGACGCTGCTTTAAGGGTAATACAAGCCGCGGATCTTATTGGAGTTCGTGGCATGATAATTCATGCACTCTCATATGAAGCAAAGTCATTTTATCAAGCTACCAGATTTGAATCATCACCTTTAGATCCCATGTTACTGATGGCCACACTTACAGATTTAAAAGCAGCCTGCACAGATAGCTAAATATAGCCCTACTATGATGACTAATAAATGGAATAAACTGCACAACTTATATGTTTATTCCATTCCTGATGCAATTCAATCGGTAATAAAAATGTTTACCACCTTGTTATCACTATTTATTTATTCGGATAAACCTCAGTCACAATTTCTGGCGTATTCACGATAGTATCGAGAACAGGGCAATTGCTTTCGACAAAAGTAATAAAATTGCGGATCTCTTGTTCGGTATTATCTGCTTTAATATAAAATTTGGAGGTGATTTTTGAAAATCCCATTTTGGCGTTTTTATTTCTACCTGTGAAGCCATCGGTATCCAGTTCTCCTTCCATTTTAACCTGAATATCGATCAAATTGATTTTATGCTTGCGGGCAAAGCTTTTTGCCACAATGCACTGACATGCACCAAATGCAGAAAGTAACGCTTCCACTGGATTCATCGCTTCATCGGTTCCACCGAGACTTTTGGGTTCATCTACATGGAAGGTAAAATTTCGCGATGAGCATTTCATTTTGAGATTGCCAACCGACTCAACTTTTGCAGTGAATAACTCTTTAGGCATATTACTATCCTCAGGTTATTAATATAGGGATACCCCATATCAGATAATAGAGAGATAGCTATAATTAATCTATTTATTATTTTATGGACTCATTAATAAGGAATTTTCCTACAGAATAATCACAGCGATAGGATATTTTTAATCGTCTATTCCATAAAGCAGGTAATTCCTTATTTTTTGACCGTAAGCTGATACGCTTTAGTGTCACATTTCTGTGTTTCCGGGCACTGTTTGCAGCCCCCGCTGAGGCAGGAGGAAGTATCCACTTCCTCCAGTTTACCCATTATGACAAGCTGCTTGAGCATGGCTTCCACCATTGGCAGCGGTGCTGAAAACTGATGGCTTAATGATCTGGCATCAGTACGCCCGTTGAGGGCAACCGCATCTCTGATTTTCAGCAGGTTAATCATTTATGGTTCCTCATGGTTCCAGCTAGTGACAGCTATTGTTTGAGCATTCGCAACTGCGGTCAGCGGTGTTGTTGAATGTCACAGTGACTCGGCTGCGTGCGCGGCGTAAACCAATAACTATCAGAATGTTAAACAGGATCACGGCCAGAATGGTTATCAGGCTACTTTGTGGATGGGCTGAAAACGTTGTGATTTGATAAAACAGTGCTGACAGAGAATAAGCGACGTTTAATCCCCACAGAATCGAGAATGTCATCCAGCCACGGCTGGTTTCACGGGCAATAGCTCCCATCACGGAAACGCAAGGCACGTACAGCAGCACGAAAATCAGGTAACTGTAAGCGGAAATGGCTGAGCCAAATTTGGCGCTCATTGTTCCCATAGAGCTACGATCCATGTTGCCATCACCTTTGCTGGCTTCAATCGGGTTAGAAAGTGCGCTCAAGGTGAAGGTTTCTTTCAGGCTATCCCACGTTTCGGCGACAGAATCTTTTAGTTGATCCAGTAAATTAAATTCATCTGGGTTGAATGACTCTTGGGTAATATTTTCTGCGGTATAGAGGGTATTGAGAGTTCCTACAACCACTTCTTTTGCCATCGCTCCAGTGATAAGCCCGACGGTTGCTTGCCAGTTATCGGCATGCACACCGATAGGTTGCAAGACAGGTGTGAGTACTTTACTGACGGAGGCCAGTGCCGATTCGTTGATATTATCAACGGTCTTACCGGAGAAGGAAAAACTGTTCAGGGCACCAATCAACATGCTCGCTGCGACAATCACTTTACCTGCGCGTATGACAAAACCTTTCAGCCTCTGCCATGTTTGGAGCAGCAGGGTTTTGGCATGGGGAACGTGATAGACCGGTAGTTCCATGACAAATGGTGATGCTTCACCACGCATTAGCGTGAATTTGAGCAGCAATCCTGTCAGGATGGCGATGACAATCCCCAGGATATACAGGGAGAAAACAATGCTTGCCCCATTTTTGCCGAAGAACGCCGCAGCGAAGACGGCAAAGATCGCCAACCTTGCCCCGCAGGACATAAACGGTGCCATCATGATGGTAATCAAGCGTTCACGAGGGGCATCCAGTGTCCTTGAGCCCATCACGGCAGGTACATTACAACCAAAGCCAACAATCAGGGGCACAAAGGATTTACCTGGCAACCCTATGGCTTGCATCAGCCGGTCCATGACAAATGCCGCCCGTGCCATGTAGCCGGAATCTTCCAGAAAGGAGAGGAACAGGTACATCATGCCGATTTGGGGAACCAGCGGCAATACCGTGTTGATGCCGCCACCAATGCCCTGAGCAAGGAACACCGTTAACCAATTCGGGAAATGGAGAGTATGGCCGAGCCATTGCATTCCATCGATGAAAATGGCAGCGGAAGCACCGTCGAAGATAGGCTGTAAGGCTCCACCAATATTGATAGCCAGCACAAACATCAGGTACATGATAAACAGGAAGATAGGCAAACCCAACCAGCGGTTCAGGATAACGGTATCTAACACTTGGGTGAGTTTGTTTGGTGTGGCTGTGCGGGTATCAATGACCGCCAGACAAATTTCACTGATGGTTTGATAGCGTGAACCGGCAATGATGAGGTCGGGTTCTTCAATTTGTTGTTTTTGCAAGCGTTTTTTGCTTTCAGCCAATTGAGTGGGAGTCAGGCTGGATACCTCACGGCTGTAAATATCCCCTTCCAGGACTTGCAAAGTCAGCCAGCGGCACTGTTGTGGCGTGAATTTTTCTGTGATCTGGCTGGAAAGGTGGGAAATTTCCTGCAATAACGCATCAGGATAATTAACCTGTACAGGATTAGATTTCTGTGGGTAATTGTCGATGGTTTTTTTTAGTGTATCTATCCCTGTGGCACGGGTTGAAACCAGCGGGATGACCGGACAGCCAAGGCGTTTCTCCAGTGCAGGAATATCAATATTGATGCGTTGATTTTGGGCGATATCCAACATGTTCAGTGCAATGATGCAGGGAACACCCAGTTCAATCAATTGCAGTGAGAGATAAAGGTTACGCTCCAGATTAGATGCATCAACAACATTGATCAGCATATCCGCTTCACCACTGAGAATATAGTGGCAGGCGATTTGCTCATCAATAGAAGTTTGCTCAGAAATGGTGGTAAGCGAATAAGTGCCAGGGAGGTCGACAAGTTCGACCTGATGGTTATCGGTAGTAAAGTGGCCGGTTTTGCGTTCTACGGTAACGCCAGCCCAGTTTCCCACACGTTGATGGGAGCCAGTGAGCTGGTTAAAAAGCGTTGTTTTGCCGGCATTGGGATTACCAATCAGGCCTATAGTTAATTGTTTCATCATACTTTCTGCCAATCAGTAAAGCGAATTTCGTACCTTAGCTATACGTTCAGTACTCTGGTTCTATCGGGTTATAAAAAGTGTATGGAAGATGGTTATTCTGAACCAAATCGTCTTAGAGCTTTGTTAATTCAGATCTTCATGCAATACAAGAAATGCTAAATCTTGTTTACGAAGGGTAAGGCTAACTCTGCGTGTTTCGATTTGTATTGGATCGCCCAATGGAGCGAAGCGAATGACCTGAAATGTTGAGCCAGGTAACATACCGAGTGACAATAATTTTTGTCGGTAAGCTGGGGTAATTTCTGGAGAAAATCCCAGAATTTTATATCTACGTTCTGGAATAAGAACCATATAAATCTCCGCTCTAACTGAAAAAATAAGTGATTATAAGAATTATTATCCTCAATAATGGGAGAACCACAAGAAAAAAGTATGGTAATTCCTCTGAATTATAGTTGCTAATGATAATAATACGCAACTGCGATATCGGCTATTTATATTGGATAAGATGGGAATGAATTGATATTTATCAAATTAATGGTGGTTTTATTGAAAATAAGCCATTATCAAAATTATTTAATATTTGGAAAAATTCTTTATTGATAAGCTATGTTAATGAACAGGACTTATTGATTTTTATTTCATTATTAATTTAACAAATTATTGGCTTGAATTAGCTTTTTGGAGGATAAATCAGTTCACCTAATGGTTTTTCCTCAACAGTATGAATGCGTTCTTTAATATCTAAACTAGAAATAATCACGGTTAATTTCTCATTTATAACTTGCTTACCCTATAATAGAAAAACAAAAAGGCCATGCCGGAAGCATAGCCTTGAATTTAGACTATAAATTAATGATCATTCCACACTAAGCGAATACGAAGTGTTTTACCTACGTTTTGTTTCAACAGGTCACCTAATTTTTTTAGGTTTTTATTTATATGACTGTCATAGACTCTGGATAATACGTATGTGGTTTCGTTATCGTGTCTAGCTTGAAGATAATCAAGAACATAATGTACATCATCAACCATTACAGTGAGTTTTTTACTAAACAATTCCTCCATTTTTTGATAACTCTCTTCGTTGTTATCAGAGGAGGCTTGAATAGATAATTTTGAATCTTCAATAAAATAGAACATTGTTATGTTCTTAATATCTGAATTATTCTTGATTAGATCTAAGGTACCAATGTAAGTAGATGAAGAAGAACTATTTATATTAAAATATCCAAAGAATTGGCTATCGTCATACATTTCTTTTCCCACTTCAAGATCAAATTCCAGATTGGGGTCCCCCTGTAATTCCCAGTCACAAGCTGTTAAATCTTCTGGTGTTGGCTGCCAAGCGGTAATATTGTCTTGCTCGCGCTTCTCAATTAAAGGCGAGCTATCAGATACAAGATGTATGTATTCAACAGGATAGCTCCAATTACGTCTATACACTTTCTTGCCTAAATACACCTGAATTAGTGCCCACGGAGAAGAGCCAATAGGTGCAGTGATATCATTATCAATTTTAGTTGTGACGTTAACCTTGAATTGATCAGGGGTAAATGAACATTATTGAGCAATATTACTGTCTAATTTATTTATTACTGTCTAATTTATTTATTACTGACATAATTTCCTCACTTATTGATCATTAAAGTAAAAGGTCATTTCATCTTATGGCTAAATCGCTGGCTAATATTACTTAAGTAAAACTTTTATCTCAATGGGATGCAGTCATATAGCCACAAATACGCATTAATATCTGGCTTAACATTATAAAATCTGTTTTCATTCAGAGTGAATAACCTGCTGGGTTGTAAATTCAAAATTTACTGCTGATATTTTCCTAAATGCACAATGCAGTGATAATAACTTCATTGATCGTAAATATTATTTTTAATGGTAATATAATTACTTAATGTGTGATTAATTTTATTTTATCTAAACAAAAAATTAAAACAGATAAAATAATTAAGATAAAAATTTCACATATTAAAATTAAATCAACTTATCACACAAACAGAACATATATCATATTGGCATGAAAAAAGATACTCAATAACTCGAACCAGTGATAAAGAAATATAATTTGTGATAGAAACTATAACAGACTCGGTTTTTTAATAAAAACCGAGTCTACATTTACGTGATAATAAATCAGTTTGAACAGTGACTTTCTTTAACTATTTGATAAATTCCACCTGCTTCTGCACAGGTTTTATTCCTGCGCCTTCCACATAGGCCTCTATTGTGTATACTCCAGCTTGAGTTTGGTAGTTGTTAAGCATAAGATACGGTGTAAAGTAAATCCAACCATCACTATAGGTTAATGGCTCATCATAACCCTCAGCAGCATTGGTGTATACTTGAGGTTTGCCATCCTCGCCCAATACGGGTTTCCCCTGTGGATCGGTTACGCTCAATTTAACTCTCTGGTTAGGTACCCCTTTATTATCTTTATTCGTAACTTTGACACCCATAGTATAAAGCCCATTCATCGATACTGGGCTTGATGGAATCACTCTTATTTTCGCATTAAGTTCCGATGTGGAATCTAGCTTCTGCTTTTCTTGCTGATTAACGTTAGACATAAACACCTCGCTTATATTCATTAAAGTTCAAGGTTATTTCATCCTACGGCTAAACCGCCAAATCATATTACTTAAGTTAAATTTTTATCTCAATAAGCGGTAATAATATAGCAATGAATACACACTAAAATCGGGTTTAGCATAATAAAATCTATCTATTCGTCGGGTGAGTGATGCGCTGGCGTGTAAATTCAAAGTTTACTGCTAATTGATCGGTGTTTTATTTAAGAGGTGAAATCACTTTGAGATAAGTGGCTGTTAAAAAGCATTTTGTGATAGAAAGTGAAAAAGACTCGGCTTTTTACTGAACCTAAAAAGCCGAGTCTACATTTACGTGGTGATAAAATAGTTATCCTTAAGCAAAGTTAAAATTAAGGGGCATCAAATTTAAAGGTGTCGGTTGAACAGCTTTGTGATGGCAGCTCCTGTCCTGCCCCTACTGGTTCATCTATGCCAACACATGGGATAAACGACGTAGGTGTATTAGTAGTCACTTGAACTACTACCTGTCCCTGTATTGAGGTCGGTTGAGATGTAAACACGAGGTTATTATTAGTATGCAATGGCTTCCATTTAATAGATATATGACCTGGCTGACCTTTTGGCGGATTTTTGTAAGCGAACTTGTTAGGATCCTTCATTATCGCTTCAAATGCATAATAATCGCTACCATTCGCCGTAGGATTAGGCTTATTACCATGCGTCCCTCGCTCGGCCAGTATTGGGTTACTGAACGTTGGCCATTGGAATCTCACCGTCAAAGGAGCCGTTGTAATGCCATCCACTGTAGCTGTTACTGTAACATTTTGCTCCGTACTACTGGTTAATGTTGCGGTAGCTTTACCGCCAGTTGTGGTGGCCGGATCAATTGGGGAAATTGTTACTTTTGTCTGGTCCTTATCAGCTGAGTCTATATGCCACTGAACTGCCTTATTAAGTAACGGTTGACCATTATTATCCTTAACGGTGAATGACAAGTTATAAGATTGACCTACAACTATAGGGCCTTGTGGGTCCTGTGTTATTGGCGATATCTCTGAGTGGAAATCTACCGTATACGTTGATGACTGAACAGGCTGATTGTTCCCAACCTTGAGTGAAACAACTACATTCCCCTGGTATGCCTTAGTACTGCTTATGATTGCCTTTAAGTTTCCTTGATTATCTGTTGTAGTCTCTGGGTTTAGTGTTATTCCAAGATTATCGGCATTTAATGGTTTAACTATATGCCACTCTGCACCACTAATGGCCTTTCCTTTAACAGGCATGCCAGAAATATCATTGATAGTCGCCATAAATTGATATTGTTGGTAACCATCAGACGATAAGGTCTTTAATTTCTCGGACTTAATACCATCCTGACTAATACGATAATCTTGGGTATCCTTAGTAAAGGTAACCGGATCTTTTACAGTAACAGCAGTCTGACCTTCAATGGAAAGTGAAACTACCACATCGTTCATTTCCTTTTTACTGCGCAATGTTGCCGTTAATTCCCCAGCCTGATTCGTTGTATCTCCATGCGTAAATTTGATATCCGGATCGTTGAGGCTCACTTCCTTACTATTCTGCGTAATTGTCCATGTCACCTTGCCAATTTTCTGCTGATGCACAGGCTGATTTTGTCCATCTAAGATGGTAGCCGTATAGGTGTAAGCATCCTGGTTGTTCGCAACCAAAGGTTTTGTCGTGTCAACTTTCACAGAGGAAACATGATATTTCGACGTATCCGGAGTAAAGATAACCGGATCTTTTGCAGCAACAGCAGCCTGACCTTCAATGGAAAGTGAAACTACCACATCTTTCATTTCCTTTTGACTGCTCAATGTTGCCGTTAATTCCCCAGCCTGATTCGTTGTATCTCCATGCGTAAATTTGATATCCGGATCGGTGAGGCTCACGTCCTGACTACCCTGCGTAATTTTCCATGTCACCTTGCCAATTTTCTGCTGATGTACGGGATTCTTGTGACCATCTAAGATGGTAGCCGTATAGGTGTAAGCATCCCGGTTGTTCGCAACCAAAGGCGTTGTCGGGTCAACTTTCACAGAGGAAACATGATATTTCGACGTATCCGCAGTAAAAGAGACAGGCTGTGCCGACACCGATTTGTGGCTGCCAATAGCGAGTGAAATCGTGACATCTTGTATTGCCTCTGTACTGGCTAGGGTTGCCTTTAATTTCCCTTCCTTATCCGTTGTAACGTCTCCATTTGATGGGTTCCAAATAAGTCCATCCTGGTTTTTGTCCTTACTCCAATTCACATTGGTGATTTTCTGGTTTTTCATCGGATTGTTATTACCATCTAACACCACAGCACTGTAGGTGTAAGTCTGAGAACGATTGGCTATCAGTGATGGTACTGCCGGTGAAACCTCAACTTTATCGACGTGGAAACTGGCCAGGTTTTCATCAAAGCTGACTTCGCCCACTAATTGTGGCGGCTGGCTATCCAGTTGCAGGTACACTTTGACATCTTTATGGGGTCGGTTACTCACTAAGACCGGTTTGTGTTTGAAATGCCCGTTTTCATCAAGCGCCACAGAATCTGAGGCTGCCCAATTACTCCATTGCAACCCAGTATCCGGGCCGATTTTAGGATCAGTTATCCACTGAACATGGTTAATGGTGGCATTTTTTATCGGTGCATTATTAACCGTATCAAAAGTAATCACAGGGTCAAACGTATATCCGTCCTTTTTATCCCCCGTCGCAGGTAATGGTCCTGCTGGGATAAAGTTAGATCGTTCCTGCTTTTTCAGCATAAAGGGCCTGACAATGACACGCATTTCAGCAGGTGCTGATTTTTGATTATTTTCCCATTCAGCAACGGCATAAATGGGGTAATTGTTATTTTGGTTACTGCCGGATAGATAGGTTGGCAGGGTAACTTTGATTGTGTTGCCGGTCTGGGAAGAGAGCTTCCCGCCGTGCTGTTCAAAATCTTTGTTGGTTGCCCAACGAATCTGCTTGAGCGGAGAGTCAGAAGAGAACTTGACTGTAACGTCCTGCTGATTCCCACTGTACCCGATGATATTATCCGGCAGCGACAATTGGGCAGCTGGTTTTGCCTGATGCTCAAGCACGATATGATTATTTCTTTCTACCAGGTCATAACGGCTGCCCGCTAATGTCCTCGCCGTCGCCACGTTTTCTGGCGATAACTGCACACTCAGGGGAACACCCAATTTATAGCTTAAATTTGCCAAAAACTGCGTTTCGCTGTGCCCGCTTCCCCCTTGTTTATAATCCACACCCAGAGTAAATAGCGGAACAGGGGTGTAAGACAGCCCCAGTGTAGCCAGAACGGGGTTTTTCTGTTTGGTGTCACGATCGAATAAAGTAACTTCATCGCCAAAATACTGCTCATAAGTCAGTTTGGCACCCAGATTAGGGTAGGCGGGTAAGAAAAACTCCCCACTAATGTCATAACCGTTAGCTGGGCGTTCGTAATAACCGGCAAAATCCCGTGAGTCTTTCCAGTTACTTAAACGATAATAGGTATTAGCGGCCAGTTTAATGTAGTCTCCCCACATTTCTCCGCCCAGCCCAAGACGCTGATTTTTGCCGGTCAGGTCGTAGTCATAAAAAGTATTCAGGCCATACATCCAGTCCTGATAAAAATAACGTCCACCTAATCCCAGATTCATGGTATTCCGACTGTCTTTGTTGCGATAGCCAAGTTGGGAAAAGAACAGCCAATCCACTTTATTATCATAAAGCGGCAGTAAAAGATCGAGTGAGCTGTTTTTTCGCGTTCCCTTTTTATCCAGCCCAAAATTAATTCTGGCAGTACCAAACTGTGATAACCATTTTTGTGCCTCAGACGTTACCATGCCGTTAACTTGCCCTAACGCATAGGATTTGGCTTGTGCGGCCAATTCTGAAGGTGAAGATGACAGAAGATTACCGGCCATTTGGAGGTTTTTATCAATAACATTTTGTGTATCAGCATCTGAGGTGTGATTGTTTTTTTTATGCGTATCCGAATTCAAATATTTTTTACCTGATCCATTCACTCGCACGCCAATATTATCGTTCTCATCTGCTTTTTTCGTATATCTTTCAGTTGTAATATCCCCCTCTGCAAAGGAATCCATTATCGTATAAGGTATTAATAACGTGTAAAGAAAAAAGAGTAAAAACATGACCTTGCCAATATATGATAACATATTAATACACCTCATATTAAATAATTCGAATCTAGTCCTATTGTGATAATAGTGGTGTATTTTATTTTTGCGTTATTAAAAATAGTTATCACGTAATAATTATTTTTAATAACTTAAGACATTGATAATTTTAGCTAAGGACTTATCAAGGAAGGAATAAAAAATAAGCCTCTTTAGGTTAAGTTTTTAAAAAATTATCAATTCATGATATTGAGGTTGTGTTAAATGCAATTAGAGAAATATAAACACAAATTTAAATACCCTGAACTGGCATAATTGAGCCAGTTCAGGAAATCATTTTAAGTTATCTAACGTTTTTTATTAATTAACGTTTTCTATTAAAGGCAGCGGCCAATGCATCACTCATAGCGCTATTAGCTAAAGGCGCAGAACCTGAACGTGAAATAGGACGGTTTCTGCCATTGCCGTTACGATTATTGCGATCCTGACGGTTACCTTCTTGGGAGCTACGGCGTGCTTGTGTTTCACCTGGTTGCTCATCAAGACGCATGGTCAATGCAATACGCTTGCGGTTGAGGTCAACATCCATCACCTTCACTTTCACGATATCACCTGTTTTGACGACGGTGTGTGGATCTTCCACAAAGCGGTCGGATAGGGAGGAGATATGAACCAGACCATCCTGATGGACACCGATGTCCACAAATGCACCAAAATTGGTTACGTTAGTGACAGTACCTTCTAAAATCATACCCGCTTGCAGATCGTTCATGGTTTCAACGCCATCGGCAAATGTGGCTGTCTTGAATTCAGGACGTGGATCGCGACCCGGTTTTTCCAGCTCTTTCAGGATATCGGTGACGGTCGGAATACCAAATTTTTCAGTCGTGAATTCCTGGGCGCTCAGGTTACGCAAATTAGCCGGATTACCCATCAGTTCAGGTAGGGTTTGCTGGGTTGTTGCCAGGATCTTCTCAACCACTGGATAGGCTTCTGGGTGAACGGTTGAAGCGTCCAGCGGATTATCGCCCTGATTGATGCGCAGGAAGCCTGCACATTGCAGGAAGGCTTTTGGTCCCAGACGGGTCACCTTCAATAGTTGATTACGGTTGCCGAAACGACCATTTTCATCACGCCAGTTAACAATATTTTGAGCAACAGTACGAGTCAGGCCAGCAACGCGAGTCAACAAGGCGACAGAGGCGGTATTCAGGTCAACGCCGACGCTGTTTACACAGTCTTCAACCACGTTATCCAGTTTTTTGGCAAGCAGAGTCTGGCTAACATCATGCTGATATTGACCCACGCCGATGGATTTGGGTTCGATTTTCACCAGCTCAGCCAGTGGGTCTTGCAGGCGACGGGCGATGGAGACCGCACCACGCAGGGAAACATCCAGATCAGGGAATTCTAGCGCAGCCAATTCAGATGCGGAATAGACAGAAGCTCCCGCTTCGCTGACCACTACTTTTTGTGCCGTGACGTCAGGATACTGTTTCTGAACGTTGACAAAGAAACGTTCTGTTTCACGGGATGCGGTGCCATTGCCAATGGCAACCAGCTCCACTTGGTGTTTGGTGCACAGGGCTGCGACGATGGCAGCCGCTTTGTTTTCCTGTCCGGTGTGCGGATAAATGGTATCGGTGGCAATCAGTTTGCCTGTCGCGTCAACAACGGCGACTTTTACCCCTGTGCGCAAACCTGGGTCCAGACCCATTGTTGAGCGCATACCCGCAGGGGCAGCCATCAGCAGGTCATTCAGGTTACGGGCGAAGACGTTGATAGCCTCATTTTCGGCCTTCTCGCGCAGTGTACCCATCAGTTCGGTTTCCAGATGCAGCAGCACCTTGATGCGCCATGTCCAGCTCACCACGGCTTTGCGCCAATTGTCAGCCGGTGCATTGTTCAGGCGCAGGTTCAGGTGATCGGTAATAATTTGTTCGCAGTAGCTCTCTTTTGGCGCTTCCTCAAATTGTGGATCAGCATTCAAAGAAAGTTGCAGGGTGCCTTCATTGCGTCCACGGAACATGGCAAGGGCGCGGTGGGAAGGAACAGTGGCGATGGTTTCGTGGTGGTCGAAGTAATCGCTGAATTTAACACCTTCTTCCTCTTTACCCTCGACAACCTTGGAAACCAAATGGGCATTTTTCCATAAATATTCACGTACCTTTGCCAGCAGGGTTGCATCTTCGGCAAAACGTTCCATCAGGATATAACGTGCGCCATCCAATGCTGCCTTGGTATCAGCAACGCCCTTGTCAGCATTGACATAGGCAGCCGCCGCCAGTTCTGGCTCTTGCTGCGGATCTTGCCATAGCAGGTCGGCCAGAGGCTCCAATCCGGCTTCGATGGCAGCTTGTCCACGAGTACGGCGTTTAGGTTTATAAGGCAGGTACAGATCTTCCAACTCAGTCTTGCTCAGTGTAGCGTTAATCGCTTCTGCCAGCTCAACGGTTAGCTTTCCCTGTTCCTCAATCGATTTCAGGATAGTCTGACGGCGGTTGGACAGTTCACGCAGATAACCGAGACGGCTTTCGAGTTGGCGGAGCTGTGTGTCATCCAGACCACCGGTGGCCTCTTTACGGTAACGGGCGATAAAGGGAACCGTATTCCCCTCATCGAGCAAGGTGATAGCAGCTAGGATTTGCTGTGGTTGAGCCTGTAGCTCACCGGCAATGATTCGACTTAAAGATTCATTCATGGTCTGTTTTCTTCAACTTCTTTAGGGCCTGTAGATATCCTGAGACATCGTCAGACAGAGCCGGATAAGATCAAATTTCATCTGAAACAGTATCGGCATGGTTCAAACTGGCTCCATTTATACGTGCTGAGCGCGATAATTTCCAGTTTAGCGCGATATTTCGATCATGTTGCAACAGAATTCATCAAATATCTTCTAGGTTGGGATTGGGTTGATGAGAGTTGATGAGATATAGTACTTCGCCATTAATCATCTTTTCTCAAGTGAGTTTCTCATGGCCAAGAGTCATTATATTACCCGAGAGGGTTGGCATGCGCTTGATCAGGAATTGAAATATCTCTGGAAAGTTGAACGCCCCAAAGTTACCCAAGCTGTTTCAGATGCTGCTGCATTGGGGGATCGTTCAGAGAATGCCGAGTACATTTATGGTAAGAAAAGATTAAGGGAAATTGACCGCCGAGTACGTTTTTTGTCCAGACGTTTGGATGTACTGCAAATTGTCGATCCTGACCCGCGACAAGAAGGGAAAGTCTTTTTTGGGGCATGGGTAAAAGTTGAAAACGAGAATGAAGAAGAATACATGTTTCGTTTGGTGGGACCGGATGAATTCGATCCTGCTAAAAAGTGGATCTCCATTGATTCTCCGGTGGCGAGGGCATTATTGGGTAAGCAGGTTGATGATGAAGTCACGGTGATGACACCGAATGGCGTGGTGACTTACTGGATATTGGAAATTAGCTATCAGCCTTTGGCATAAGTCGTCTTAAAATACATGCGGTTAAGTTTCTATTGGGGTTATGGGTTTTCTGTGAAAGTGATGGATGTTGCGGGCATGGAGCATCTTGGGAGCTGAAACATGCAAGAGAGTTATAAGATCCTTGTTGTTGATGATGATATGCGCTTGCGGGCGTTACTGGAACGCTATTTATCCGAACAGGGGTTCCAGGTGCGCAGCGTAGCAAATGCAGAACAGATGGATCGTTTATTGACCAGAGAATCCATCCAATTGATTATCCTGGATTTAATGTTGCCGGGCGAAGATGGGTTGTCTATCTGTCGAAGGCTGAGAAGTCAGCATAATTCGATCCCGATCATCATGATATCCGCGAAAGGGGAAGAGATTGATCGGATTGTTGGGCTTGAAATTGGCGCTGATGATTATCTTGCCAAGCCTTTTAACCCACGTGAATTGTTGGCACGTATGCGTGCTGTCCTGCGGCGACAGGCGAAGGAATTGCCGGGGGCGCCGACGCCGGATGATGCGGTGATCAAGTTTGGGAAATTTAAACTTGATCTTGGAACGCGTGAAATGTTCCATCAAGATGGATTGTTACCTTTGACCAGTGGGGAATTTTCCGTGTTGAAGGTGTTGGTTTCTCACCCACGTGAGCCATTATCACGGGATAAATTGATGAATTTGGCTCGGGGACGAGAGTATGGTGCAATGGAGCGTTCCATTGATGTCCAGATTTCCCGTCTGCGTCGGCTGATTGAAGAAGATCCTTCCCATCCGCGTTATATCCAGACGGTTTGGGGGTTGGGATACGTTTTTGTTCCTGATGGAAACAAGGTATGAAAAAGCCCGGTGTGAAAAAGTTTTGGCTTTCTCTGCGTACTTTGTTTTTCCGTGTCCTGTACTTAGTGCTGGGCAGCTTGCTGTTCAGCTCTCTGGTTACCTTACTGCTGGTGGTATTAGAAGAACTCCCTTTTAACGCGGTATTTCCCTATCTCTTTATCAGTGTTTTTGCGGTGGCATTGTCGGTGTTCATGGTGTTCGGGCGATATTCCGCTGTCCAGAAACATTCATTGAAAGCCATGCAGAAAGCAGTTATCGACATGGGAAAAGGAAGAAGAGACTCATCAGTGCCTGAAATGGGGATGCCCGCGATTCGTTCCGTGATTAGGGCGCTTAACCAATTGTCGGTGGAGCTGAAATCACAGGAGAGCGATCAGGCGGTATTAATGGCTGGCGTGAGCCATGACTTGCGTACTCCACTTACCCGTATTCGTCTGGCGATGGAAATGATGGTGGGAAAAGATGATTTTCTGACAGAATCTGTCCATCAGGACATTGAAGAGTGCAATGCCATGATTGATCAATTCATTGATTATCAGCGGGCAGGACAGGATATGCTGATGACATGCTGTGAATTGAATGGGTTACTTGAAGAGGTGATTACAGCAGAGCAGCGTTGCACGTCAGATACAGATATTGAAAATCGCTTAGTGACAAGTTCGATTTTCATTTTAGCCCATCCCTTTTCCATCAAACGGGTGCTGGTCAATCTGTTCACTAATGCCCGGCGTTATGGTAATGGGTGGATCCGCATCAGTAGTGGCTCAACCGAAAAATTTGGCTGGTTTCAAGTTGAGGATAACGGCACTGGAATGACGAAAGAAGAAGCCGCTGTTTTATTCCAGCCTTTTATGCAGGGAAATAATAGAAGTGAAATAAATAATAGACGTGAAATAAATAGTGGCGTGGGGCTGGGGCTGGCGATCATCCGCCGTATCATTGATAGCCACGGGGGAGATATTCAGGTGGGGAGCAGTGAAAAACAGGGGCTGTCCATTCGCGTATATATTCCGTTGAGTGAAATATGAGAACATCATTGAACGCAAAATAAGGCACAGCCGAAACCGCCTGTCATAAAAATGTCATAATTCATACATTTTATTGTCATTGAATTCACCTATTTTCCTTCTCGAATCATTTTATTACCTGAAAATCAGATTGTCAGCGATACCTGTCATTTGTTTTTCATTAATGATGCGTATCTCAGTAGAAGACCCAACAGGAGATAGTATGAAATCAATGCGTACCACTGTGGCGAGCATCATGGTTGCTGTATTTGCCATGACATCCCTGTCTTCATTCGCGGCCACCAGCTTGACGGGGGCAGGTGCGACATTTCCTGCACCGATATATACCAAGTGGGCGGATTCTTATCAGAAAGAAACGGGTAACAAAATCAATTATCAAGGCATCGGCTCTTCTGGTGGTGTAAAACAGATTATTGCCAATACCGTTGATTTTGGTGCATCTGATGCCCCGCTTTCTGATGAAAAATTGGCGACTGATGGCTTGTTCCAGTTCCCAACGGTAATCGGTGGGATTGTGTTGGCAGTGAACATTACCGGTGTTAAAGCGGGTCAGTTGGTTCTGGATGGTAAAACCCTTGGTGACATCTATCTGGGTAATATCAAGAAATGGAATGATCCGGCAATTGCAAAGTTGAATCCGGATCTCAAACTGCCAGAACAAAACATTGCCGTGATTCGTCGTGCTGACGGCTCAGGGACTTCCTACGTTTTCACGAGTTACCTGTCCAAAGTTAACAGCGATTGGAAGCAAAAAGTAGGAGCTGGCACGACCGTCAAATGGCCAACCGGATTGGGCGGTAAAGGCAATGACGGGATTGCTGCATTTGTTCAGCGTCTGCCGGGTTCGATTGGTTATGTCGAATATGCCTATGCGAAGCAGAATCACCTTGCTTATACCAAGCTGGTCTCCGCGGATGGTGCTGTGGTAGTACCTACCGAAGAAAACTTTAGTGCGGCGGCTAAAGGTGCGGATTGGAACAGCAGCTTTGCGCAGGATTTGACAAACCAGAAAGGCGATAATGCGTGGCCAATTACCGCTACTACATTCATTCTCATCCACAAGCAACAGGCAAACGCTGCCAATGGTATCGCAGTGCTGAAATTCTTCGATTGGGCTTATGACAACGGCAAACAACAGGCGAAGGAACTGGATTATGCCACCCTGCCGGAAGAAGTGGTCAACCAGGTACGTGCAGCATGGAAGAGCAACCTCCCCTTTTATTAAGGGGAAATCACCTAAAATGGGAATGAAGCGTATGGCCGAACGTAAAACGGCACTGAAAGCACCGGGCAAAAATGGTGACATTATCTTCAGCGCTCTGGTTAAGTTAGCAGCGCTGTTAACTTTATTTTTGCTGGGAGGCATTATCATTTCGCTGATCATTGCTTCCTGGCCGAGTATACAAGCATTTGGTTTTGCTTTCTTATGGAGCAAAGAATGGGATGCACCGGCAGGGTTGTTTGGCGCATTAGTACCGATTTATGGCACATTGATGACTTCGTTAGTTGCCCTGATCATTGCGGTTCCAGTAAGTTTTGGCATTGCCCTGTTTCTGACGGAGTTGTCCCCAAACTGGTTAAAACGTCCGTTGGGTGTGGCGATTGAGTTATTGGCGGCGATCCCCAGCATTGTTTATGGCATGTGGGGATTGTTTGTCTTTGCTCCACTATTTGCCACCTATTTCCAGCAACCCGTTGGTGACGTGCTTTCCAGCGTTCCCATCGTGGGGGCGCTGTTCTCTGGTCCTGCCTTTGGTATTGGTATTCTGGCAGCGGGTATCATTCTTGCCATCATGGTTATCCCCTATATCGCTTCTGTCATGCGTGATGTGTTTGAACAGACCCCTGTAATGATGAAAGAGTCTGCCTATGGCATCGGTTGTACAACATGGGAAGTGATTTGGCATATCGTCTTGCCTTATACCAGGAATGGTGTGATTGGTGGCGTAATGTTGGGGCTTGGCCGGGCATTGGGAGAAACAATGGCAGTTACCTTTATTATCGGTAATACCTACCAACTTGATAGTTTGTCTCTGTACATGCCGGGGAACAGTATTACTTCTGCATTGGCAAATGAATTTGCTGAGGCTGAATCTGGCCTGCATACCGCCGCATTGATGGAACTGGGACTGATTTTATTTGCCATCACCTTTATTGTTCTGGCGTTGTCAAAATTAATGATGATGCGTCTGGCAAAAAATGAGGGGCAGCGCTGAGATGACAACCATCAATGGGCAACCTTCACATTTAGTCGATACAGTAAACGAAGCGGAGATGAAAAGCCGTCGCCGTATGCAGTCATGGCGTCGTCAGAAAAATCGGCTGGCGCTGATGCTATCCATGATGACAATGGCATTCGGTTTATTCTGGCTGGGCTGGATTTTAATCTCCACCGTCACTAAAGGTATCGATGGTATGTCGCTGGCGTTGTTTACTGAAATGACACCACCTCCCAATACCGAAGGCGGTGGGCTGGCAAACGCCATTGTTGGTAGCGGCTTGCTGATCTTCTGGGCGACGGTGTTTGGTACGCCATTGGGGATTATGGCGGGAATTTATCTGGCGGAATATGGTCGCCGTTCATGGTTGGCAGAAATTATCCGCTTTATTAATGACATCTTGCTTTCAGCCCCTTCGATTGTTGTCGGATTATTTGTCTATACGGTTGTGGTGGCAAAGGTGCAACACTTTTCGGGTTGGGCAGGGGTAATTGCGTTAGCACTGTTGCAGATCCCTATCGTTATTCGCACGACAGAAAACATGCTGAAATTAGTGCCGGATAACTTGCGTGAAGCCGCTTATGCATTGGGCACACCGAAATGGAAAATGATCTCTGCTATTACTTTAAAGGCATCGATATCAGGCATTATGACCGGTGTATTGCTGGCTATTGCCCGTATCGCTGGTGAAACGGCTCCACTATTGTTTACCTCGCTTTCTAACCAGTTCTGGAGCATCGATCTCAGCCAGCCGATTGCAAACTTACCTGTTACTATTTTTAAGTTTGCTATGAGTCCATTCTCTGACTGGCAGCAGTTGGCATGGGCGGGGGTATTACTGATCACCCTATGTGTACTGCTAATTAACATTGTGGCGCGTGCGTTGTTTGCGAAGAAAAAGCACTAATATTTTTTTCAAAGGAACAAAAGCAGAAGGTATTAAAGAGACAAATACTGATGAATAAGGCTAATGAGGTTATTTCAGTAAACAATATGGCAGTAAATAAAATCGCAGGAAGTAAAATTCAGGTACGTGATCTGAATTTCTATTACGGCAAGTTTCATGCACTGAAAAATATTACGCTGGATATCGCACAAAATAAGGTAACGGCATTCATCGGGCCATCGGGCTGTGGTAAGTCCACGTTACTACGTACTTTCAACAAAATGTATGAATTGTACGGTGATCAGCGCGCTGAAGGTGAGATTATTCTGGATGGCACCAATATCCTGACAGACAAGCAAGATATTGCCTTGCTACGTGCCAAAGTTGGGATGGTTTTCCAAAAACCAACACCATTCCCGATGTCCATTTACGACAATATTGCTTTCGGGGTGCGCCTGTTTGAAAAACTGCCCAGAACAGAGATGGATGAACGAGTCCAATGGGCGTTGACCAAAGCGGCATTGTGGAATGAAACCAAAGATAAATTGCATCAGAGTGGGCATAGCCTTTCCGGTGGCCAGCAACAGCGTTTATGCATCGCCCGTGGTATTGCTATTCGTCCTGAGGTCTTGCTGTTGGATGAACCCTGTTCAGCACTTGACCCCATCTCGACAGGACGCATTGAAGAATTGATCAGCGAACTGAAATCAGAATATACCGTAGTGATCGTCACCCACAATATGCAGCAGGCGGCTCGCTGTTCGGATTACACGGCGTTTATGTACCTTGGTGAACTGATTGAATTTAGCAATACTGATAGATTGTTCACCACACCGAAGATGGAACAGACCGAAGATTATATTACCGGCCGTTATGGTTAATACAGGGTATAGAAGGTACGGGGGCATAGCATTAGATGGACAATCTGAATCTCAGCAAACATATCTCCGGTCAGTTTACTGCTGAACTGGAACATATTCGTACAGAATTGATGACAATGGGTGGGCTGGTGGAAGAACAGCTCAGTAAGGCGATTCTGGCGATGCACAACCAAGACGAAGTATTGGCACAGCAAGTGATTGAGGATGACCAGAAGGTCAATATGATGGAAGTGGCGATTGATGAAGCGTGTGTCCGCATCATTGCAAAACGCCAACCGACGGCCAGTGATCTGCGTCTGATCATGGTTATTTCAAAGACTATTGCTGAACTGGAGCGTATTGGCGATGTTGCCAATAAGATTTGCCAGACCGCGCTTGAAAGATTTTCACATCAACAGCAATCTTTGCTGGTCAGCTTAGAATCATTAGGGCGTCATACGATCCAAATGTTGCATGATGTGTTGGATGCCTTTGCCCGTATGGATCTACAAGAAGCCATACGTATCTACCGTGAAGACAAAAAAGTGGATCAGGAATACGAAAGTATTATCCGCCAGCTAATGACCTACATGATGGAAGATCCCAGAACGATTCCGAATGTCATGACGGCTCTCTTTTGTGCCCGTTCTATTGAGCGCATTGGTGACCGTTGCCAGAATATTTGTGAATTTATCTTCTACTACGTTAAAGGGCAGGACTTCCGCCATATTGGTGGTGATAATCTGGAAAAATTACTGACCCAAAAAGAATAGTATTTATTCCAAAATTGAATAAATATAGTATTTTATATTATTTCATGTGCTATATCGAAATTGATAGCTTTTGTTGATATATAAAAATTAATAACCAACAGGGGTGTACAATGAAGATTCGCAACAACTCTCGCGTAGCGATTACTGCGCTGCTGACCAGCTTGGCATTGGTTTCAGGAGTGGCAAAAGCAGATAAACTTGATGACATTAAAAAAGCTGGCACGGTACGTATTGCGGTATTTGACAGTAACCCACCATTTGGTTTTATCGATCCTCAAACGAAAAAATTGGCAGGCTATGATGTCGATATCGCCAATGCAATTGCCAATGATTTGGGGGTAAAGCTGGAACTGCGTCCAACGAACCCAGCAAACCGTATCCCTCTGCTTTCTTCTAAGAAAATTGACTTAATTGCTGCTAACTTCACAATCACTGACGAACGCGCAAAACAAGTTGATTTTTCCATCCCTTATTTTGCGACTGGTCAGAAATTTATTGCCCGTAAAGGTGTTCTGACCAATCCGGACGATATTGCCAAACTGCGTATTGGTGCAGACAAGGGAACTGTACAGGAAATTACCTTGCGTGAGCGTTATCCAACCGCCAAAGTGATCTCTTATGATGATACACCGTTGGCATTTGCGGCTCTGAGAAATGGTAATGTTCAGGCGATCACGCAAGATGATGCGAAACTGGTTGGTTTGCTGGCAAACGTACCAGAAGCCCAGAAAGCCGATTTTGAAATTTCCCCTTTCAGCATTACTCGTGAATATCAAGCAGTCGCGGCTTCCAAAGGGGAAACGCGATTGGTTGATTCGGTTAACCAAACCTTACTGAAATTGGAAAAAGAGGGTGAAGCAGAGAGCATTTATAACCGCTGGTTTGGCCCAGACACTAAATCCGCTCAGCCGCGTGGTGATTTTAAATTTGCTCCGTTAGAGGATCAGGCAAAACAGTAATGTTCGTTTAGCAGTTTCTGTTTAGTGCTTCCATTTAAAAACACAAATTGATTAGCCCCGTTATTTCGGGGCTTTGCTGTTTGTTTATGTGGTGAATGATATGTTTGAGCAATTTATTACCGAGCACTTACTGGCTCCTGAATATCTGCAATGGCTTTGGCAGGGATTTCTGATCACCTTGTGGCTTTCTGTCTGTGTCATTGCCTCCTCCACTTTATTGGGCTTTGTGATTGCGGCGGTACGGGATAGCCAAGTCAAGCTACTGTGCTGGCTGGTTACGGTTTACACTACTGTATTTCGTAACACGCCTCTGTTGGTGCAACTGTTTTTCTGGTACTTCGCTTCTGGGCAAATTTTGCCGCAAGCGGCGATGATGTGGCTGAATACGCCCCATGACACAATGATTTTTGGCCTGACACTGGAATGGCCATCCTTTGAATTTCTGGCGGGATTTATCGGATTAACTCTTTATTCAGCTCCGTTTGTTGCAGAAGAATTGCGGGCGGGCATCCAAGGAGTCGGACGCGGGCAAAAATATGCTGCCCATGCATTGGGTTTAACGGGCTGGCAGGCCATGCGTCACATTGTATTGCCACAGGCACTGAAAATAGCCATGCCACCCTTATTGGGGCAATACATGAATATTGTCAAAAATTCATCATTAACCATGGCGATTGGTGTGGCAGAACTCTCTTATGCTTCTCGTCAGGTGGAAACCCAATCCTTACAAACCTTTGAGGCATTTGGTGTGGCGACAGTGCTCTACATCGCTATTATTGCTGTGATGGAAGGTTGGGGACAATGGCGCCAACAGAGAACATTGGCGAGAGGGTATTGATATGGACTTTACTGTTATTGCAGAAAACTGGCGTTATTTGCTATTGGGAACCTTTCCTGATGGGCCATTGGAAGGGGCGGCATTGACGCTGGTAATCAGTATCATAGCGGGGACGATCTCCATTGTATTGGGTATTCTGGGTGGTGTTGCTCTGGCGATGCTGCGCGGCTTTTGGGGCAATCTATTGGCGGCAATACTGGGCTTCTTTCGCGCCATTCCGGTCATTATGCTGATTTTCTGGACGTATTTCTTGTTGCCTGTCGTATTGGGGATGGAGATCCCTGAAATTACGACCGTTGTCTGTGCGCTGGCATTAATTACTTCGGCTTATTTAGCACATGGCGTCAAAGCGGGAATTTTAGCGATTGGTGATGGTCAATGGCGGGCAGGGTTATCACTGGGTTTTAATCGTTGGGAAGTGCTTTGGCATATCGTTTTGCCGCAGGCATTGCGTATGATGGTGCCTTCATTTATCAATCAGTGGATTGCGTTAATTAAGGATACCTCATTGGCTTATATCGTTGGCGTCGCAGAATTGTCATTTCTGGCGACCCAAGTGAATAACCGCAGTATGGTCTATCCAATGGAAGTCTTCTTATTCGTTGCGCTGGTTTATTTTGTGATGTGTTTATCACTGGAGTTGATTGCCAATTATGTTGCCCGCCACTTCTCAGTGAGGCGTGAAAGAACAAGCAATCTTCGGGTTATAACGTAAAATTTTTGACCGTGGTGTCTCAAAATTAATATCTGGCAGGTATTTTCGTTATTGCATTCATTCCCTGCTGTGAGGCAGGGATTTTTTATTTACCACTTTATTTTTATTTCATAAAATTCAGAACAAAAGCTAAAAAATATAATTTCATTATTCAGTTTAATGCTAATTAATTCATAACAATAAGCCTTGCTGTGTAAAGTATTACACAGCAAGAGCGCAGTATTCTGTTAATCATTGTACTCCGGTTGAGGTTATTTATTATAAAAATAATTAACTCCATGAACCCGTTCCACCACCGACGCCTGTTATAAGGGAAATTGCGAGACCGGCGAAGGAGCCAAGCGCACGGCTATGTGAATCAAAGAAATGTAAACTAAAGGTTACGGGCGATGCCTGAAACGCGAAACTTACAGTATCAGAATAAAGTGTGTCTAAATTGTCTGTAAGAACAAATCCTTGTATAGTTGCAAGGCCGGGAGTCGTCAACCCTCCTGCTTTCCCGCGAAAAGCTTTTTTACCAACAAAATCTAGGTGTAGGTAAAACGTTAGATAAAAAATAAAGCTTTCTACTTGGCCTCCAGCTGAATATGCATCTATTCCTGAAGAAGCCATTCTTTTTGTAGCTTCATCAATAAGTTTGGGTTCTAGCTTCCCTTGCATAGTTTGTTTAAAATTTTCAATAAGTTTTAGTTTTATTTCATTTTGTTCTAATGTGTTCATAATATTACCTCTTTTATAGTTCATTGAATGTAGAGAAAAAACAATATCTAAAATATATGAATCTTATTATATTTAATTGTGACTATTTTTAATGATATAATATCATGATGTTATTATTTGTAGTATGGTAGGTTATGAAGAATACACCAAATATTATTTGGTTATATTTATAATGTTTTTAAGAATAATAAAATTAGGTTGTGATATCAATTTATTGATCATGTATAATCTTTCTATTTGGAGAACATTCAAATGGCAAAGATTGATGTAACCTGCCCCGCTTGTCGTGCGTTTA